>CAJJMF010000011.1 GCA_905192805.1 uncultured Sutterella sp.
TTCTATTAAATACACGACCCCAAACAATAACCTTGACCTTATTATATAAAGCAAATACAGGAACTTCTATTTAATAATTAATTTACCATACTAGTGATTACCACTACTGATTAATAACAATTGATATTTAAATTGAATTTAATTTTAGTGTCTACGTTTCCCCTTCTGCGCGTTATGTTTTGAACCCCCCTCCCCATCATCGGTGCTTACATCTTGCATAAATCACAAGATTACACTATCCCTCTTTTCCTTGCCGTGGTCCGCTTACTTGGTAGTAAACTGAATGCATCATCTTGTCAGAAAAGATCGGCTACCTTAACTCGATATATCTTGATATTTTGTTAAGTTTCAGTGCTCAGACATCGAGCCAATAAAGGGAGACTGTTTTATTTTTAGAAAATGTAGAACGCATTTTTAATTTCAGACATATTTGATAGTATTTAATATTTTATTTATTGAGATAAAATTTAGCCACCACTGAAAACCCATACAATAGCGTGTTTATTGATGTAATTGTTATAAAATTGTAACTTACCTTGTTTATAAAGACAATAAAGAAATATTTAGTGTGTCTGATCAGAAAATATCAATATGCTTTCCAGTGTTATAAACAAACGCATTCAGCATCACCAAGAGGATCGGGCGGATCACACCACACACCGTCCCACGAGAGTGGGAAATGAGGAAAGCAGAGGGAGGAATAGTCAAGGAAGGGCTGGATGCGAGAGGAAGTGCGCTCCTTGGCGAGCTTCCTCTCGGACACAATGAGAAATCTTAAACAGGCACACGAAGCCAGTCGTTTTCATTCGTGATGAGCCACTCTAAGGCCTGACGGCGGTAATGAACAATCGTTTTGTCACCCACATTTTCCTCATCATAGAGTCGGTATAGGTCAAGCATCACCATGATGTCTTCGAAATCCACCACCTGAGCACGTTCAATAAAGGTCTGGATATTGCCCGCCTCATTCATCATGCGCACGACCTCTTCCACCTTCATGGGTAACGTAGGATCGATGGGGGAGGCATGCCCTCCTAACATCCACATCAGCATCCCAAGGGCTTCTTTACTTTGAACGATCACGTCCAAGTCATGCTCAGTATTTTCCCCGTGAAAGAGCCCCATTTCGTACTGAGTTAATGAAGGATCAACCCCATAGTTACGGGATTTATCACGGTAAAAGAGGCGTTTTTCGTCCTCATCGCCTTGCTGCAGGGCGTAAGCTAACTCCAAGGCAATCGCTCCGGCGGCCGCACGACGGGCTATCACGCTAAAGCCTTTGATCAATTCGCTCGACTCGTCGCTGAGCGCACGGTCCGAACCCAACAGCCCATAAGGCATTCCAAAAGCGAGCGCCTTCAAACGGCGTTCTTCAGTAAGTGTCGACATTCCTTCTCCTTTAGTCCGAGGACGTATGTGCTTACGATTTTGCCACGTTTAAGGGGACTTTGAAACCGCCCGAAGGACTAACCCCACCTCGGTAAAAAGGCGAACCGGTTCGTTAGGATTCGCTCGCACGTTTGGCGACCGCTCGACCGCGTTCCACATTAATGGTGCGAAGCACAAGAAGCGCGAGAACAAAAAAGAGTCCCGTGACTAAGATCGCGAGTCGATGGTTGTTATGAAACACCACAGTCATGACCCCGTAGGTTAAGGGCCCCACAATGGCCGACAACCAGAGCATCATGTTCCAAAAACTATAAAACTCCGCTAAACGGGAGGCAGGGGAAAAGACTGCCACCATCGCTCGACCTGCCGATTGACTTGACCCCATGGCGATGCCTGCTAAATTCGCGGCCACCCAGAAAATCCAGGTTTCGGTCGCAAGCGAGGCACAGAGCACCATGATGATCCACACCACGAGTGTGATCGCCAGCGCTTTTTTGTGACCAATGCGGTCTTGGACCATCCCGAAAACGACTGCCCCGATGGCCGCCGTTACATTCACTGCACACACCATGATGAGGGTTTGGGTCGTCGTAAAGTGCATCACGGCACTCGCGTAAACGGCCGACAACGTGATCACCACCGATACCCCGGCTTGGTAGCAAAACCCACACACGGTGAGCCAAGCAAAGTCACGGAATTGTCGCAAACTCCGCAAGGTTTGGCGTAAGTCGCGAAAACTTTCCACAAAGGCTACCCGTAGTCCAGCACTTTCGCCCGCCTCGGTTTGCACGCGAGGCACGCTCCGTTCTTTCAGAAAGAGAAAAAGAGGCGCTGCCGTAACGGCATACACCAGTGCCGTAATAATGAGCGTACCGTCCACAAGCCAATCGGTTCCCCAACCGTGCGCCTCACTATAAAAGGTCCACGCGATCGCCAAGGCTAAGGTCACTAACCCGCCGCAGTAGCCTAGGCCCCATCCCCATCCTGATACTTTACCGACACTCTCTTCGCGGGCAATTTCAGGTAGAAACGCCGAACACAGCGACTCCCCTACGTTGTAGCCAAAGTTAGAGAGCAAAATCATGAGCGCTGCGAGTCCAATGGTTCCCTGATGGGTTCCCACGAGACCCAACGTACCAATCACACACACGAGCGTCGCAACAAATAACCAGCGCTTTTTGTGCGCCCTCGCGTCCGCCAATAACCCAATCATGGGCATGGTTAACAAACTCACGGCATTACTGAGCGCAATCACTACGGTCCACAATAGTGTGGCGTAACTCACGTCTTTGGCAATCACACTCACGAAATAGGCGTTAAAAACGGCTGTCAGCACCACTGTGGTATAGCCTGAATTGGCGAAATCGTAAAACGCCCAGGCCCACAGCTCTTTGGTGCTCACTCCCTCTTTTAAATACCCTTTCATGCCGGCTCCTTCACGCTCGGTGTACGCTGCATTAAGGTGCCCACATGGCTCACTACACTGCGCGATAGGCTCCGTAAACTGTAGCCCCCTTCGAGCACACTCACAATGCGACCTTGGCAACAGACCTCTGCCGCATCCATCACACGGCGCGTCAAATAGGCAAAATCCGACTCATCGACTTTGAGCTGTGCCATCCCGTCTTCACTGTGCGCATCAAACCCCGAGGACAAAATCACTAATTCGGGATGAAAGGCTTCTAAACCCGGTAACCAAACGTGTTCAACCACTTCGCGGAGTTTCTCACCCCCAGAACCCACCTCGAGTGGCGTACGGATGACGTTGGCGGGAACCTCATCTTTTAAACGGGAAGGGTAAAGCGGCCACTGAAAAAGCGAATAGTATTGAAACCCAGACCGGTTACCTAAAATATCTTCGGTCCCATCGCCATGGTGTACGTCATAGTCTAGAACCGCAATCCGTGTGAGGCCCCAGTGCTGTTGCGCATAGAGTGCCCCAATGGCCGCATTATTAAAGTAGCAAAACCCTCCGCCAGAAGCGCGGCTCGCATGGTGTCCTGGCGGGCGCACCGCACAAAAGGCATTCTGTAATTCGCGCGACATCACGGCGTCAACGGCTTCCAACACAGCCCCGACACTTTTCAAGGCTGCCCGATAACTCAAGGGCCCCACCGGGGTATCCACTTCTTGCCAACGACGAAGTGCCTCGGTATTGCCTGCGCTCGCTAAGGCTAAGTCATCAATGTAGGCGCGATCATGCGCGAGAGCAACCCATTCCACTTTGGCTTCGTGTGCGTAGTGCTGTTTGAGCTGATCGCCCCAGCCCATCGCCATCATCATCAACTCAATCGAGTTGAGACGTTCGGGATTTTCAGGGGCTCCTTCAATCGGATTGGCCAGTTGAGTCAAATCATGGGTAAAGTAACCCGTTGGTAAAATGGTTTCGCTCAAGGTATTTCCTTTGATAGTGCGCGCCGAAAGTAACGCAAAAAATCGCAATCTTCTCATTGTGAAGGTGATTGCGTTCGAAGTCAAACCTTCTGGGCGCTTACGATAAATCACGCATTGGTGTGATGTACAAGTGTTTCGGGATTGTTAGAATGACCTAGAAAAGCGAACGCACTCGCCACACAGAAGAGGTATTGGGATGGGATTGACACGTCGACAACTAGGAACTTGGGCAATGCTCGTTGCTCTCGGCCTGATGAGTGACGAAATCCTGACGCCCATTATGGCCGCTCCGCCTCCAGCAGGGTTGAATTACCCTGACCGCCCTGAAATCATGGAGTTTATTAAGACAACCGCTCAGGAGCGGCGCATCCCCCAGACGTGGATTGAAAGCGAGCTGGCCTTAGCACGATATTCGCCCTTGGCCGAACGCTATATGACGCCCAAGCCCAAAACGGGGCCCGCTACGACGCCGGATCGCAACTTCCGTCTCTACAAACGCAACATGGTCAATGCGGAACGCATTGCCAAGGGAGTGGAATTTTTGCACCGCCACGATGCCCTTTTCCAAAAAATGGAAGAGTCCCTGGGCGTGTCCCGTTATGCCGTGGCAGCCATTATTGGCGTCGAAACCATTTACGGAAAATCCATGGGACGCTTCCGTGTCCTCGACGTGCTGGTCACACTCGCCTTTGACTACACTCGACGCTCAACGTTTTATAAGAAAGAACTCGCCGAATTCCTAGAATTTTGCTGGCGAGATAATATCCCCACCGTTTCCGTCACCGGCAGTTTTGCGGGAGCCATTGGCTATGGACAATTCATGCCCAGCTCCCTCAATAAGTTCGGGATGGACGGCAATAACGACGGCTTGATCGATATTATTAATAGTGAAGAGGATGCTATCGCCTCGGTCGCTAACTACTTGCATGAGCACGGTTGGACGTCAGGGTTAAAGGCCCTCTATCCCGTGCGTCAGAAAGTCAATACGCCCCGCATTGAACCCTCCACGGGGATTCGTCCCGACAAAGCAATTCCACAGTTACTCAACGCAGGAATTGAACCCATTGGGTTACTCGACTTACCGCAAGATCACGCGGTCTTACTCGTGGATCTCCCCTGGAAAGAAGCGGGCGAAGCCCTCGAAGAGCGTCTTTACTTAGGAACGGAAAATTTTTCCACCTTCCTTTACTACAACCGTAGCTACTTTTATGCGGCCGCCGTCGCGATGCTCGCCGACGAACTGGAAGCCTCTTATAACGAGCCCGCCGAATCGCCTTAACGCGCTACTAAAAAAATTGGCCTATCCACATCCTCAGGATAAGCCAATCGCTTGTGCACGAAGCGTCACGACGTAAGTAAGCACTTACTTCGTTGACATTTATTCGCCTAACGGCGCGTCGATGCGTACCTTTAATGACCCTACGCCATTGACACCGGCTTCAATGAGATCGCCCACCGCTAAGCGGCTAATCCCCGAGGGGGTACCGGTGAAAATAATGTCGCCTGGCGCTAAGGTGAAATAGCGCGAGAGTTCCACAATCTGTTCGTACGGTGAACGGATCAATTGGGCCGTCGTGCCCGATTGACGCTTTTGGTTATTGACGTAGAGCCACAATTCCACCGGATTGGGTAACGGCGTACGGTAGGCGGGCTTGACATGCGTCACGGGAGCCGAGCGCTCAAACGTCTTGCCACGCATCAGGTCGCGGGCTCCAGAGGGTAATGCGGCATCAGCGAGCGTAAAATCGATCCCTGCGCACCATCCCCATACCGCTTCATGCGCTTGCTCAAGGGTTAAATTGCGCCCCCCTTTACCCAAACAAGCCACCAATTCAATTTCGTGGCGCAAATCGGCAGTTTCGGGTGGCATAGGTAGGGAAAAGACCTCCCCATCGGCGACCGGGCACACATTATCGGGACACTTCATGAAATAAAACGGGGTGTCGGCCGCTGTATTACCGGGTTCACTATAGTTTTTGGCAATACCATAAACACGGCGAATAGGGAAAAATTCATAACGTTCATCCGCAACGGGAATTACGGCCTGTTGTGGTGGAGCAAAAACAAATGGCATAGCCTTTCCTCAAAGTTTCTTACAATCTGCGTAGCCCTTAATCTTGTCAGGTGCCAGTCCGATCGGGATAATTTTAGCGGATATGTCTGCCACTCGTACGCCTTTTGTGTGCTCAACAGCCGTCGTGCCGAAAGCGTTTTTCCGGTAATACATCATTTTGCGTGTCTCGGTTTTTGCGCTCCTCAGAGGATGCGAGTAGAATGCAGTTTTTTGATTTCAGGTGTTGCTTCGGGTGTTACGGTGTAGAAATGCGGTTTCTATGTCGCCCCAGGCACCATACTCTTTTTGAGACCAGATTCAACTATGACCACTAATCCGAATCAGCGTGAAAGCTTAACGGCCATTAGCCAACGTCGCCTTCAGGCCGTGAAGTCAAAGAGCATCTATGTGCTCCCGAACGCGTTTACGGCAGCCGCCCTCTTTTCGGCTTTCTACGGCATCATTGCTGCCATGAATAGCGACTTTTTATCAGCGGCCATTGCGGTATTTTTCTCCATGCTCTTTGATGGTATGGATGGTCGTGTCGCGCGTTTAACCCATACGCAATCCGAATTCGGCGTCCAGATGGACAGTTTGGCCGACGGGGTGAGCTTTGGGATTGCGCCGGGACTCATTGTGTATGAGTACACCTTAAAGGGCTTAGGCAAACTCGGCTGGGCCATTGCCTTTGTCTACGCCTTATGTGCACTGTTGCGTTTAGCCCGCTTTAACTGCAACGTGGGCGTGGTGAGTAAGAATTACTTCCAAGGGTTACCCTCGCCGGCTGCCGCTGCACTCGTGTGCGGTTTCGTGTGGCTCTGCGTGGAAGGTCATTTACCGGAGTTCGCCCAGCCCTATACGTCGGAAATTGCAGCGGTGGTCACGTTGTACGCAGGGCTTACCATGGTCTCGAATGCCCCCTTCTTCTCGGGTAAGAGCTACGCCGTGGTGAAAACCATTCCGTTCTGGGTCATTGCCGTCGGGGCACTCCTTTTTATCGTGATTTCGAGTAACACCTCGCTCTCGGTTTTTGTGCTCTTTTGCTTATATGCCCTCTCGGGCTATGCTTACGGCTTTTACTGCTACTGGACGGGGCGTCCCAATCCCATTCAGGCCGATATCGCGAGCTCTTTAGCGCAACAGCAAGCCGAACAAGCCGAAGGTGACGTGCATTAATCACCTGTAAGTAAGGACTCACTTACATTGGGCTTGAAGAATCCACACGGATTTTTCAAGCCCTTCGTTTTTGAAGCGCACCCACTACGAGTTTGCTATGATTAGCACCAACTAAGAACGCACGTATTTGGGGTTACCTCCCAAACCGTGACCCCGATCATTACGATCCCAACACGTGCCTAAACTCTCGCTATCCTTGGAGTGATTTCTACTGTGAACGCAAAACTTTATCCTCATCCATTTTTTGCTAAAGAAGGCCGTCCGTTTATCGTGGGCGGACTCGTATTGACGATCCTTTTTTGGTTGATTGACTGGGGATTTCTCGCCACCATTGCTCTGATTTTGACCATCTTCTGTGCGCAATTCTTCCGTGATCCCGCGCGCGAATTGCCGAGCGACCCCCGTGCGGTGGTGAGTCCTGTCGACGGTCGTGTCTGCAAGGTGCAACTCGGGGTCGATCCGTTAACGAACGAACCCGCTAAGATGGTGTCGATCTTCATGAATGTTTTCAATGTGCATAGCCAGAAGGCCCCGGTGTCGGGTGTTGTGGAAGAGATTCGCTACACCCCAGGCCTTTTTGTGAATGCCGACCTCGACAAAGCGTCAACCGATAACGAACGCAATGCGGTTCGAGTGAAAACCGACGACGGCAAGACGGTCACCTTTGTGCAGGTTGCTGGGCTCGTTGCCCGCCGTATTCTGTGCTACGCCAACGTGGGTGAACGCTTAGAACGTGGTCAGCGTTATGGCTTTATCCGCTTTGGTTCGCGTGTGGACGTCTACCTTCCGATGGAAGCCGAAGTCACCGTCTCGATTGGTGACAAAGTCACTGGGGTAATGACTCCCATTGCGCGTCTCTAATTGAGCTCACTCCATAGGCTAAAGGCCCACACCGCATTGGGGTGTGGGCCTTTGTTTATATGGGATACCTAAAAGCCTTAGGGCATTAAGAGCGCTTGCCCCGACACACGTACCGTTACTTCACTACTGCCTGCCTCCACCTGAGGAGCCGCATCGGCAGCGCGAACGTTCTTCATCATTCGCGGCATAGCGTAATAGCGAATGCCTCCCGGGAAGCCCATTTCCGTATCGAGTTTTTTGAGTTTGACCCGATCCGAACTCACCCCAAGCGTTTGTGCCAATTTGGCGAGTTTCGCCGTTAAGGCTTGCGTCGCTTGCGATAAAAGTTCCCCTTCAAGCGTGCGGCGTTTTTCGCTGGAGATACTAAACCCGACACCTTCAAAGTCGAGCGTTCCGCCCAAAGCCTCTATCACGTCGCTCACGCGATCCAGCGATTTCACGCGCACAACCACGCGCGAGGTGGCTTCCCAGCGGTCAATCTTGGCCGCATTGGTTTCCGTCGTGGCGGTATAGCGCGGCATCACCGATAAATCCGTCGTTTCAATCGACTCTAAGGCGGTCTTCAAATCGCGTGCCTTGAGGGTATCTAAGGCTTTATTGGTGCGCTCAATCACGGCACGACTGGCAGCCTTTGCGTCCTCAGCATCTACCTTGGCAAAAAAGCGCAATTCTGCACGGTCATTCGTCACCAATTGGCTTGCTTCACCCGTGAGGTTCACTTCTAGCCCTTCTTTGACTGGCTGCGGCATCGTGTTCGCGGCCACCCCTTGGGAAAATGTACTCACCAAGGCCAAAGCCAGGACGGTTGGGAGACAAACTCCTCGAAGTACTGTTTTTGCTGACACGTTCACTCCTTTTGTCGTTGGATTTTTTTGCAAAAAGCATCGTTTTTGCAAAGACTTTTTCCTACACCGCTAGGGGTTTACACTTAAGGAAAAAGTTTAATTTGAGACGCATGTCCTAAGACATCTCCCTTAGAGGATACCGTTTAAGTCTAACAAGTCCCCTTTAATTGTTATTCAACCGTTTCTAGCTATGGTTTCTGGTTACAATCCCATACATCAAGCCGTAAAGTTTTAACATGGTTTGGTGTTTGTCATGGTCTTTTAGGATTCCCCAATCCCTCATAGAAGACTCAGAATAACTCAACGCAAAAGATCTCATCATGACTAATAACGCACAATGGAGTTCCCGTATCGGGTTCATTCTCGCCAGTGCTGGTTCTGCAATCGGCCTTGGCGCGATCTGGAAGTTTCCTTTCTGGGCTGGCGCAAATGGTGGCGCGGGCTTCATTATTCCCTATATTGTCTTCACCTTCACCATTGGGGTCGCGTTGGTCATGGCGGAAGTCGCTATTGGTCGCCGTGGTCGTGGCTCTGTGGTATCGGCCATGCGCCGCGTTGGCGGTCGTTGGTTTGCCGGTATCGGTGCCATCGGTGTGCTCACTTCCTTCTTGATTTTGTCCTACTACTCCGTGGTGGGTGGCTGGTGTGTTGCCTATCTCTGGGATGCCATCACGGGTAGTATTACCGTCAATGACGCGACGCTCCTCAAAAACCACTTTGGTCACTTGGTGAGCACGCCCGAATTGAACGTGTTCTGGCACTTTGTCTTCTTGACGATGACCTGCGCTACGGTGGTCTTGGGCGTGGAAAGCGGTATTGAACGTTTGTCCAAGTACTTGATGCCTACGCTCTTTATCCTCATGTTGGCCATTATTGTGCGTGGTTTGACGCTCGATGGCGCCTGGGAAGGTGTGAAGTACCTCTTCTACTTCCAGTGGGATAAGGTGACCCCGAACTCGATTTTGAACGCCATGGGCTTCACGTTCTTCTCGCTCTCCTTAGGGGCTGGGATTTTGGTGACCTACGGTTCCTACCTCTCTGACAAGACGGATATTCCGAATGCCAGTTTGTGGGTGGCGGTGCTCGCCATTCAGGCGGCCTTGCTCGCAGGCTTGATGATCATGCCGGCTGTGTTTGCGTTCAATCTTGAACCCAACGGTGGCCCGGGCCTCGTGTTCATCACCGTTCCGATGATCTTCTCGCACGTTCCGTTTGGTTCCGTCTTTGCGCTCCTCTTCTATATCTGCTTACTCGTGGCAGCGCTGACCTCGGCGGTGTCGCTCTTGGAAGTCGTGACGGCTTTCTTGCAGAATGAATGGCACTTGTCCCGTAAAACGGCTACCATTGTCAACTGGGTTAGTCTTTTCCTCTTAGGTTGCGTTTCGGCGCTCTCCTTTGGACCTTGGGGTGACTTCACGATCGGTGGACGCAACTTCTTTGACTTCTTAGACAATGTGTGCTCCAACTACCTCATGCCGTTAGGCGGGTTGTCGGTGGCCGTGTTGGCGGGTTGGGTCGCTTGGCCCGTCTTCCGCGAACAAATTATTGCCGTCAAGCCTTATAGCGAAAGCACCTTGAGCGTGTTGCGAGTGATGATTACTGTTCTCGCCCCCGTGTTGGTGGCTGTCGCCATCTACCAAGGTCTCTTTGGCGGCTAATCCCTCGGGTAGCTGATCAGTAGACCATACAACACAGAGCCGGCTCCCGATGACCTGGAGACCGGCTCTTTTTCTTTCAATACCTCATAAAGGCCTTTACATGCCAGACATTCAACGCAAATCTTGGACCAGTCGATTAGGTTTTATTTTGGCAAGCGTCGGTGCAGCCGTTGGTTTAGGTGCCATTTGGAAGTTCCCCTACATGGCAGGGACGAACGGAGGGAGCGCCTTTTTATTCCCCTACATCCTGCTCACCTTGACGATTGGCTTAACATTGCTGATCGCTGAAATCACGTTAGGTCACTTAGGTAAGGGGGGGATCGTCACCGCCTATCGTCGTATTGCCGGTGCCAAGTGGTTGCCCTTTGGTTACTTAGGGGTCCTCACGGGCTTTTTGGTGCTGAGCTTTTATTCCGCCATTGGTGGCTGGACCTTGGCCTACTTCTGTGAAGCCCTCACGGGGAGTGGCTTAATTACCGATCAGTCCCTCTTAGGGAAGCACTTTGGCGAACTCACCAGTAACCCCGTGATGGCCTTAGGGTATCAGTGGCTCTTCCTTCTGATCAATGGGCTGATTGTGGCCTTTGACGTCACCAAGGGTATCGAACGCGTCTCGAAAGTGTTGATGCCGCTCCTCTTTTTGATGATGCTCGTACTGATCGTGCGTGGGCTCACGTTGCCTGGCGCCATGAAAGGGATTGAATTCTTGTTCCACTTTGATGCGTCCGCGTTTACGCTCAAGGCACTCTTACAAGCGATGGGCTTTGTGTTCTTCTCACTCTGTGTGGGGTGCGGTTGCATGCTCACCTATGGGAGCTACTTAAAGGAAGACAGCAACGTCGTCAATGGCTGTGTGTGGATTACGATTCTCACGCTTATCTCTTCACTCTTGGGCGGCCTCATGATCATGCCGAGCGTCTTCGCCTTTGGTCTTGACCCAGCCGCGGGCCCTGGTCTCACCTTCATCACCATGCCAGCCGTCTTCGCACAGCTCCCCTTCGGTCAGCTCTTTGCGATCATGTTCTATCTGTGTATCGTGGTGGCCGCGGTGACGAGTTCCCTCTCGATGATTGAAATTCTTGTGGCCTTTTTGGTGGACGAATACCAGATGGCTCGCGCCAAAGCCGCGGTGCTTTCCACGATTGCGCTCGCGATTGTCGGTATGCTCCCCTGCCTCTCGTTCGGGATTCTTTCGGACGTGACCTTCAGTGGCAAAACCTTCTTCGATATCTTTGACTTCTTCACGAGTAACTTATCGTTGCCGATCGGTGGCTTAGTGATTCTCGGTTTGGCGGGGATTAGCTGCTGGGATCAAGTCAAGGGCGATTTGGGTAAAGTGAATGGCTCGAACTTGAGCGAAGGACAACTCAAATTGTTGCGCTTCATGATGACGACCGTTTCACCGATTTTGGTGTTAGTGGTGCTCATTTCCGGCCTCATGTAAACTTACGGGTTTGGCTGTCCTCGTTTAGGACGTAGGACAGCCTCACTTTTAGGACAGGATAGACACAAAATACGAGACAGAACCATGACAGAACGCTCACAATGGGGCTCACGCCTCGGCTTTATCCTAGCTAGTGCGGGTTCCGCCGTCGGCTTAGGCGCCATTTGGAAATTTCCTTACTTAGCGGGTACCAACGGGGGCTCCGTTTTCATGTTGCCCTACATTTTCTTTACGATCACGATCGGGTTGGTACTACTGATGGGGGAAATGTGCATGGGGCGTGCGGCCCGAGCCGGTGCAGCTGGGGCCTTTCGTCGTTGGGCTGGCTCCTACTTTGCCTGGATTGGGAAACTCTCCGTGTTAACCGGGTACTTGGTACTCGCCTTTTACTCGGTCGTCGGCGGTTGGTGCGTCTACTACATGGTGCAGGCGTTTCTCGGCAACGGCATTGTGAATAATCCCGCCATGATGCGCGAATCCTTCGGGGCCTTTGCCTCCTCGGGCTTAGCCCCCGTTTTGGCGCATTTGGCCTTTTTATCGGCCACCGCCTTGGTGGTACTTTTTGGGGTCGAAAAAGGGATTGAACGCATCTCGAAAGTCTTGATGCCCCTCCTTTTTATCATGATGCTCGTCTTGATCGTACGTGGACTCACGTTGCCAGGCGCCATGAAAGGGGTGGAATTTCTTTTTAAACCCGACTTTAAGCAATTCACCGGGTCGAGCCTGTTAAACGCCATGGGCTTTGCCTTTTTCTCGCTCTCCGTGGGCTCCGCCTCACAGATGAATTACGGGAGTTATTTGAGTAATAAGGTGAATTTGCCCACCTCGGTAAGCTGGATTGTCTTTTTGGCCATTATCGCGTCGCTCTTGGGGGGGCTCATGATCATGCCAGCCGTCTTTGCCTTTGGGTTAAGCCCGGATGCGGGTCCTGGACTCACCTTTGCCACGATGCCCGCCGTGTTTGCTCAGCTCCCCTTTGGCCATGCCTTTGCCATTACGTTCTATGTCTGCCTGTTTGTCGCAGCGTTAACGAGCTCGATTTCGATTTTTGAAATGAGTGTGCAGTATCTGGTCGATGAGTGGAAAATCACCCGTGCCGTGGCGAGTGCTTTGTGTTTTGTGAGCCTAGCCATCTTGGGTGTCTTGTGCGCACTCAGCTTTGGTCCCCTGGCCGATGTCAAAATCATAGGCTTTACGTTCTTTGATTTCTTTGACTACCTCACCAGTAATATCGGTATGCCGATTGGGGTGCTCGGTATTGGTTTGGTGGTCGGGTGGCTCGCTCGTCCGATGGCCGAAACCCAATTACAACTCGTACAACCCTATCCCCAATACTTTTTGACACTCTTTCACTTGATTGCTGGCTTTGTCGCGCCCGTATTAATCGTCATCGTGATGCTCAAAGGGTTAGGCGTCTTTTAATCATTTTTTCGCCGCTCGCCCCTCACACGTCGCGAGTGGCACTCGACAACCTTCAAAGGATACAGAATGACTAGTAGTAGTAACGTCTCGGGCTGGGGTTCTCGGCTTGGCTTTATTCTCGCAAGCGCTGGGTCTGCCGTTGGCCTTGGTGCCATTTGGAAGTTCCCCTATATGGCCGGGACCAATGGGGGATCGGTGTTCATGCTCCCCTACATTTTCTTCACCCTCACCGTGGGTGTCTCGCTCTTGATTGCCGAGTTTGCCATGGGTCGAGCGGGCCGCGCGGGTCCTGTCGAAAGCTTACGCCGCGTCTGCGGTCGTGGCTGGGGCTTTTTCGGTGCCGTGGGGGTCTTTACGGTCTTCTTGATTTTGTCGTTTTACGCCTGTGTCGGCGGTTGGACCTTTAAGTATTTGTGGGATGCGATCACGGGCAACGGGATCATCGCTAACCCCGAACTCTTGGGGCAGTATTTTGGCGCCTTCGTCTCTAACGGAACGGTCAGTTACGGCTTCCTCTTAGGATTCTTACTCTTAACCGCTGTGATTGTGCTCGGCGGGATTGAGTCGGGGATTGAAAACGTGGCCAAATTCTTAATGCCCACGCTCTTTATCTTGATGCTCATCTTGATTATTCGTGGGGTAACGTTGCCTGGCGCAGCCGCTGGCTTGGAATACTTATTCTTACCGCGCTGGAGTGACTTTAACGCCTCCGCACTCTTTAACGCCATGGGGTTCTGCTTCTTCTCGCTTTCGCTCGGGGCAGGGACCATGATTACCTATGGCTCCTACTTGGATCCTAAGGCCGACTTGCCCAATTCCGTTTTCTGGATTGCCCTCTTAGCGATCATGGCCGCCATTTTAGGCGGACTCATGATCATGCCGGCCGTGTTTGCCTTCCATGTTGACCCCAGTGCGGGACCAGGCCTCACCTTTGTGACGATGCCAGCGATTTTTGCGCAGATGCCCTTTGGCCATGGCTTCGCCATTCTCTTTTACCTCTGCTTAGTGGTCGCCGCGTTAACGAGTTCAATGTCGATGCTCGAGGCCTGCGTCGCGATGACCACGCGCCAGTTCCACCTCTCGCGCACTGCAGCCATCGTGCTCACCACCATTGGGTGTGCAATCGTGGGCTTCTTTGCAAATATGAGTTTTGGCGCGTGGAGCGAAGTGAAGTTCTTTGGAAAGACCATCTTTGACTGCTTAGACTACGTCACGAGTAACGTCGGCATGCCGCTCTCGACCTTCGGTATTGCCATTGCGGCGGCGTGGGTGGCGTGGCCCAGTACTCGCGAACAGTTGATGACAGGGCGTACCATGACCCCCGCGAAGTTAAGCGTCATTCGCTTTATGATCGGCATTGTGAGCCCAGTGTTTGTGCTGGCTGTGGCTGCCGGTAGCCTGTAATCTCACCCGTGATAAGGACGACCATCGGTCGTCCTTATCCCCTTTATCCGTGTCTCTACCTATGTTGAACGACTTTCAACGCGACCCGAATGCCTCCCCCAACCAACTCCTGTGGCAACTCATTCGCTATGAATTTGTAGCACACCGTGGTCTTTGGCTCGGTGGGCTCGCTGGGCTTTATGGGCTCGCTATCGCGTTTGCGTTCTACCAAAGCACCGTTCATGAGTATCCTTGGGGGGCTAGCCTCCTACACTATGGACTGTTAGCGAGCCTCGTTCTGGTGATGCTCTCCCTGGGTATAGCGTATTCCCTCGGTATCACGCTCAAACTGAAACTGCCTCCAGAACACATTGCGCACACCCAACTGCATGCCATCAAAGCAGTCCTCATTCTTTTGCTCGGGGGCTTGGTTTACGCGACGAGTTCAGGGTTTTAACGCTCCCTTCTCGATCGCATTTCCTCACCAATACTAGGATCATCCACTATAGCAAGTGTTCTCTTAACTGCGTACAATGCCTCTATGCATGTAATAAAAGGCCCCGCTATGACGCAGATAGAAACAACGCTAAAACTGGACACCCTTGCCAACGACGGATTGGCGGAAGGACGCTTTGAAGACTTTCCCTTAAAGGTTCCTGGGGCTTTGCCAGGGGAAACCGTCCGTGTACAGATCGATACCAGCACCAAACCCTACCGAGCCCATTTGCTTGAAGTACTCGAGCCGTCCTACGCACGTGGGGACGTCGAGTGCCCTCATATGCGTAAAACGCCTGCGTGTGGAGGGTGTCCTTGGGCGATGATGAATCCACCCCATCAGGCGGTGGTGAAAGAACAAACCACCCTTAAAGAGCTCGCTCAAGTCGGGATCAAAGTGCCGATCGTGGAAGACTTTATTGGGACAACCGAACGTAAAGGCTATCGCAGTAAAGCTCATTTCATCCCGATTTTCGACGAGGGTCAATGGCACTGGGGGATGTATGCGGCAGGGAGTCATGAGAAAGTCATCACCGAACCCTGTCGAGCGATTCCGGATTGGATGAACGCCGTCGCCAAGGCGGTGGCCCAAGCGCTTGAGAACTTGGACTTACTCCCCTACGATGAAACGACCGGAAAAGGCATGGTTCGTGGCCTCCTGATGCGCGAAGGCGAAGATCGTGCAGGCGACAAAATGGGAATGGTCACCCTGATTTTGCGTGAGTCGCCCCAGTCGCTCGTTCTCTTTACCCCGCTTCTCAAGGAGCTACTTGATATGGGGGTGGCGACCGTGACGCTCAATATCCATCCTGAACGCGGTAACGCGCTCTTAGGACAGGAAGATATTGTGCTCACCGAGGATTCGAGTGCCATTGAAACCACGATTCATGGGCTCTCCTTTTTGGTGGGTCCACAGACCTTTTTGCAGATCCATCGCTCGCAGATGTTGAAACTCTACGAGGTCGTACTCGATTGGGCGCAAGTGACACCCGAAGATCGCTTCATGGATCTCTACGCAGGCATCGGTACCATGACGCTTTTGGGGGCCCAGAAAGCCAAAACCGCGCTCGGGATCGAGTATGTGAAAGAAAGCGTTGAGGCGGCAAAACTCAATGCGCAACGTAACGGTATTACGAACACACGCTTTATCGCGGGAGCGGTGGAAGCAGTGCTCCCCAAACTCATCGTGCAGGGGGAGCGCATCGACGTAGCGATTGCCGATCCCGCCTTTAAAGGCATGGATCGTTTAGTTCCAGGGATGATTAAAGCGCTGGGCGTCAAACGCTTAGTGTATGTGAGCTGCAATCCCAAAACCTTTGCCCGCGATGCGCGTGCCCTGGTGGACTTAGGCTATACGCTGGAAAAAATTGTCACCCTCGACTTGTTCCCCGATACGCCTCATGTGGAATCGGTCGGACTCTTTAGGCGCGCCTAAAGCTTCCCAATACTAAAAAGGCACCGTCAACCCAGTGTTGCACGGTGCCTTTTGTGTAGGAAGTTCAACTCGAATTATTCGCGGTTCTCGCGTTGAGTTGACTTCCGCTGACGTGCGGGCGGATGGCGACGGCGTAAGTGATTACGGATGTTCATCAAGCGCACACGGCGACGTGAGTAAAAGGGGGCTGGGCTGGGTTCGTCTTCGGCGCCTTCCGCATACGGATGCTCGCCCGAAACGTGCAACTTCATCGGCACATTGCCGCGACCACCGTTGGGGGCCTTGGCACCAAAGAGTGGTACACCGCCCGCCGTAAACGTATCGTAGTCTTCGAGTGCCTTAGCGACCAACTTCGAAAGCCCAATCAAAGCAATCACGTTCGGGATCACCATCAAGCCGTTAAAGAGGTCGGCCAATTCCCACACGAGCGTAACCTGAAGGAAGGACCCTAACATCAAGAAGCAGAGCACGATCACGCGGTAAATCGAAATCGCTTTCGTCCCAAACAAGTACTTCACATTTTGTTCGGCAAAGAAGTACCAGCCGATAATCGTCGTAAAGGCGAAAAAGAGTAAGCAGATCGCCACGAACCCATTACCGATCGGCCCCAAGCCAATCGTGAACGCTTGCTGCGTTAAGGCAATCCCCGTTAATTTGCCATCCAGAGCACCCGAGGCCAAGATCACGAAGGCGGTCATGTTGACGATCACGAACGTGTCGATGAAAAGCCCCACCATCGCAAAGAGACCCTGCTGAACCGGGTGTTGCACCTTCGCCACGGCATGCGCATGGGGCGTTGAGCCCATACCGGCTTCGTTGGAGAAGAGCCCGCGCGCCACACCGTAGCGGATCGCTTCACGGATCCCCGCGCCAATGACCCCACCCGTGGCGGCTTCGGGGTTAAACGCCCCGACAAAAATCATTTGAAAGACGTGGACGAACTGCGGAATATTCGAGAGCAGAATCGTCACCGAACCGATGATGTAGACCAGTGCCATGGCCGGAATCATCTTTTCGGCAAAGCTCGCAATACGGCGAATCCCCCCGATGAAGATGAACCCTGCGACGGCAATGATGCCAATCCCAGTTAACCAATTCGGAATACTAAAGGCGGTATTAAACGCGTCCGCAATCGAATTGGCCTGCACCATGTTGCCCACGAACCCGAGGGCCACAATAATCAAAACGGAGAAAATACTGGCGAGCGCTTTACTACCAAAGCCTTCACTAATGTAAAAGGCTGGCCCCCCAGTGACGACGCCCTTGCCATCACGAGTGCGATAGAGCTGAGCGAGTACGGCTTCGGCAAAAATCGTGGCCATCCCAAAAAAGGCTGCGATCCACATCCAGAAAATGGCTCCAGGACCCCCCATGGCAATGGCCCCTGCCACCCCCGCTAGGTTCCCCGTACCCACCTGAGCAGATACCGCCGTGGCAAGCGCCTGGAAGGAGGACATCCCATCCTTACCCGCCGCCTTACCAAAGAGTGAGAAGCCGCCAAAAACTTGACCAAACGCCTGTTTAATGCGTTTGATCTGTACAAAGCGCAACTTCAGCGTAAAGTAAATACCCGTCCCTACTAAAAGAGGAATCAGGCAGTACATCCCCCAGAGCATGCTGTTAATGCTCTGAACGATCTGAGTGACGTTATCCACCAGGGTTCTCCTAATTGTTGATCGTGCTTCACCACCGTTGAGCCATGAGGAAAAGCTCTCAATGGGATTAGCGCACGAAAACGATCCATATTCGTTTGAGCTCAGTGTTGTGTTGTCTCACGCATCGCACTGAGCTTGAGTCTTAACCCATAGCGGGCTCGCGAGGGTTTTATTGTACCGAGGCACTTTCAACGTGCCTTAGCTATCCCTCCCCTATAGAGGGGATATGGAAAGCCACTGTCATCATAAAACTTCCCAATCAAACGTTTTCATTGATCGGGAAAAGAAAAAAATCCCTTGAACCGCTTCGTTGCTATCGCTCAGAGGGACTAATCGTTTATAACTAGATTCATCGTTAAGCGCCCGTACTGGCACTTAACAACCATACTTTCGCTTGCTGAGGGGTAAGCACCAAGGTGCCCTCTTTTTTGAGTCGTTTGCCTGCCTTTAAGACCAGTTTGTCACGAGTAATCAGCAGTTGAGCTTGGCTAAATTGCGCAATATCTAAAAATTTTTGATCATCGGGATCACGACAGCGACTCACGCCCGCCTCTCGGGCTTTCGCGTAATCGTCGTCCGTAAGTCCTACACTTTGGCCATACCACTCACGCAAGAGCATCCAGACCGTTTCAGATTCCCCGCAAAATCCCTCACGCGCAAGCACGTGTGCTGCCTCTTGCATCGTCGCGCGTGAACGCAACTGTACCCAACCCGACGCTAAGAGCGGTTTGAGTTGTGCCACTTCCTCATTGCCCCAGTAGAGCCAATCCAACAGAACGTTGGTATCGAGCACCACCACTGGGGTAGTGGTCGGTAGCGACAACGTCGAGGCAAACGCCTTCTCTAGGGTGTCAATGCGGTGCGGTATTTGCTCAATAAAGTCACTCATCCTTAGTGAATCCTTGGTCACCTAACTCCCGAAATACGTTGAGCGCCCGAAGGCGCTCAACACGAGAGAATTCAACGCGTTGCGCTTAGGCGAAATACTTCGCCACCGCCGCTTTTTCGTTTTCGAGTTCTTGCAAGGTCTTCGCTAAGCGCGCCTTGCCGTCGTCCGTGAAATTCAACCCTTGGACGATCTCATAGTGCCCTTGGCCGTCGCACACACAGGGGAAGCCAAACACGAGCCCTTCCGGGATCCCGTAGGAGCCGTCACTCGGCACCCCCATCGTCACCCATTCCCCTTGCGACCCCAGTGCCCAATCACGCATATGGTCAATCGCTGCAGCCGCCGCAGAAGCCGCCGAACTCGCACCACGCGCCGCAATAATGGCCGAACCACGCTTAGCGACCGTCGGGATAAAGGTGTCATTCACCCAAGCCTCGGTCACCAATGCGGTGGCAGCCTGACCGGCCACGGTGGCGTGGGTAATGTCAGCGTACATCGTCGGCGAATGGTTCCCCCAAACGGCTAAGTGTTTGACATCGGTCACCGGATGACCCGTTTCTAAGGCCAACTGGTTCATGGCACGGTTCTGGTCCAAACGGAGCATCGCGGAGAAGCATTCGGGTGCAAGGCTCGGAGCGTTCTTCATGGCAATAAACGCGTTGGTATTGCAAGGATTCCCCACGACCAGCACTTTCACGTTGCGATCTGCGACTGCATCTAAGGCACGGCCTTGCGTCTGGAAAATCTGGGCATTGGCTTCCAGCAAATCGCTACGTTCCATACCGGGACCACGGGGACGCGCCCCGACTAAGAGCGCATACTGGGCGTCCTTAAAGGCGACCTTCGGATCGGTCGAGGCTTCCATGCCCACGAGCGTCGGGAACGCACAATCTTCCAATTCCATCATGACGCCCTTAAGTGCGCCCTGACTTTGTGAATTATCACGCTCTAATAAAGACAGAATCACCGGTTGATCAGCACCGAGCATGGCCCCAGAGGCAATGCGAAAGAGCAAAGAATAGCCGATTTGGCCCGCGGGGCCCGTTACAGCAACACGAACAGGTTTTTTCATGGCGCAATCCAATGTTTGAATAGACTGACTCGAGGAACGTGGAGCCCAAATTACCCGAAACGTTCGCGAGCCCAAAAAATTGATGGCTCTGCTTGGCAAAAGGCGAGATAACCCGTATCCCTGCCCCCTAGGGGTGTCATCCAAGCGGTGCATCAAAAAGGTGCAGGTAGTTTATCAAAACTCCCCCGTATTGCCCAGAGTCAAAGTGTTTTTGAGGGTTCTTTATTAAATTGATTGCGCACGCAAATAGGTAAAGATTTGTTTCTTCTTTCTGCATTGGCGAAGCAATAGCGTTACACTACTAAAACCTGCTTACCTGATAGGTAAGTGTTAATCATTCCCTGCTAACTGATGTTTATTCAAAGGAACTCATGATGTCCCCTCTTGAAATCGTTCGTTCGCGCTACACGACAAAGCACTACGATACAACGAAACCTTTGACCGATGATGAAGTGGCCACCCTATTGGAAGTGCTTCGTCAGTCCCCCTCGTCTGTTAATTCTCAGCCTTGGCACTTCTTTGTGGCTCGCACCGCTGAAGCCAAAGCCCGAGTGTTGCCGGGAATCTTGGACTTTAACCAGCCTCGTGTCACGGACGCTGACACGGTGATCATTTTCGCCGTGAACGACCAGTACACGGATGCGGATTTTGAAGCCCGCTTGGAACAGGAAACGGTGGATGGCCGTTACCCCAACGCCGAAATGCGTGCTCAGCAAGATCAAGGACGTCGCTATTTCGTCGGTTTACACAGCAAGACCCCCGAAGAACTCTATGAGTGGAGTGCTCGTCAGGCCTACATCGCCCTTGGGTTCTTACTCTATGCCGCTGCCGACATGGGTATCGATACCACCTGCTTGGAAGGGATTGATGCCGGTAAGCTCGATGAAATCTTGGGCTTAAAGGGCACGGGGTTGCGCACGGCGGTCGCCGTGAGCTTAGGTCATCGTTCCGCTAACGACGGCAACGCGACCCGTCCGAAGTCTCGTCTCACCTTAGATAAGGTCGTCACGACGCTCTAATCCTCGAGCGCTCACTTCGATACATTTTTTGCGACCCTTACACAAAGAGTTGCGCCTCTTACACCGATCGTTTGCTAGACTTGTGGGTACAGTAAACGATCGGTTTTTGTTTGTCGGGTGTAGGCTAAACGCTCTCCCGTCCCACAAGAACGTTCTCTTAGAGGAGTTCACTCATGTCTGTGCGTTTCGCTCTCATCCCCTTGCTTGGGTTCACTTTGTTGGCCGCAAGTGTCAACGCGCTCGCCCGAGACAGCGAAGCGAGTGTCATCCTCAATGACAAACACTTCTTCACCCACTGGTCTGCTCCAGGCGCCCTCGATACCCTCGAGAAAGCCCATGAAGCCAAAAAAGCGGTGGACGAGCAAACGCGTCGCATTGATAAAGCGCTCGCGGAGGAAACCAAGCAGTGCTACGACAAATTCTTCGTGAATTCCTGCATTGAAGACGCCCGTCGCGCCTCGTATGACCGTCAGCGGGAAATCCGGCAAATCAATAACGAAGCCGAACGCATTATTCGTGCCGATAAAACGCGACAAATTCAAGAACGTCGCGCAGCGGCAGCAGCCGAAGAAAAAACGCCTCCGATGAAACCCAATCCGAATGCGGCAGTCCCGCAGGACGCCCAACGCGCCCCTGGCACCGCGCCTTCACCCAAGGCGGTGCGCGAACCCAGCAAACCCGTGAGCGTGGCGCCCAAGCAAGTGCGGGAACCGAGTAAACCGGTGGATATCAAACCGAAATCCGTGAAAGCGCCTTCGCAACCGAGTGTGACGGAAAACAAAGCCATTGAACGCACCGAAAAAGAACGTCATGATGCGGCGATGAAAAAAGCAGAAGAAGCCAAAAATCAAGCGGAATACGCCAAAAAGCAACGCGAACTGAATGAACGCCTCGCGAATGCGAAAAAAGTCGCTGAAGAGAAA
>CAJJMF010000012.1 GCA_905192805.1 uncultured Sutterella sp.
ATTCCCCGTGTTATAGGCACGAATCCCAGCAGCCGTGGCGACAGGGGCGCTGTCACTCGTATGAATCCCACTCATCGTCAGGTTTTGGTTAAAACTCACCAAACTGTCCGTGCCGTCTGCTTGAACCCCGATACTCGTTTGTGAAGTGGAGCCTTCTTGGGTCAAATCGCTGATGTTCACATCGGCTGCATTGATAATTTGCCCACCCGAGGCACGCATCCCAAAAAGTTCTGCGTTACGTGTGGTCGTGCTCGATGTCTCTGCGCTGAGTCGTGCAGAGGCCTCCGAGGATTCGTCCGCTGAGCCCGCAATCAGTTGAAATTGAGACACGCTCACCGGAGCATAGTTGTTAATCGTACCTCCGAGCGTATAAAAGCCGTTTAAATCCGACTGCGCTCCGGTATTGGTGAACGTGATATCACGCACCGTGGTGGTGTTGTAGTTATTGATCACCTTGTTGGTATTGAATACGGTCATGCGGCCATTGCTCGCTTTGAGTTGCCCCGTGACCTGCTCAATCCGAGTGTTGAAGGACTGCCCATCGACGCCAAAGACTATCCCGGTCTCGGTCATCGATGTCACCTCGTTCGTGGTGGCTTGGAATACGCTAATCAAACTGGTATTTGTTGCTCCTGTTTGCGCTTCGTTAACGCTAAACCTGCTATTCGTGATCGACACGTTTTGCTTGAAGTTGATACGGTCCCCTACGGCACGCACACCAAAGAGTTGAACCATGGGGTAGGAACCCGTCAGCGTATGCTTCGCTTGGATCGCGACATCACCAAAAAACGTCAAGGTGTTGTTACCTAAGTAGGAGTAAATGACATACGAACGGTTACTCTCAATACCACTGCGGATATCGTTTAAGGTCAACGCAGGCGCGCTCTCCGGTGTTGAGGCAGACGCGTTTCGAAAGCTGACATAGCGGTAGGGAGCGCTCGCGGGAAAGCTGTAGCCGTTGTAGAGCACCTCAATCGGGGTACCTTGATTCGGGCTACTGGTTACCGTGAGCGGATTTTGGAGCTTAACGATGATGTTCTCTTGAGGGTTGGTTACCTGTAAGAGCGGTTCGGTTAACTCGGTTTCGCTATGGGTAATGATTTGGGGAGCACTGTGTGCAGTGAAGCTGAGAAAAACACTAAAAAATAGGGGCGTCAAAGGATAGGGAATGCGAAGGGGTCCCTTGGTCGAGAGGCGCATAAGGGTCTCCAGAGAATGAATAAGTAAATAACAAAATAAGTAAGTGTGTCTATCCTAACACAACTTTGGGGTGATGTTTTAGCGAAAAAGTATGATCTGAACAGCTCACTACGATCAGTATTGGGTAAACGTGATGAAAAAAACGCTATTTTGAGGAGAACACAAAATAGCGCTTTATGAGATATATTTTTTAAGTTTTTGATTGTTGGAGTCGAGCCTTCATTCGTCCGTCAGCGACGCTTAAAACTGCCACTTCAACCCTGCCTTGAGCCCTAAGGAATCGTGCATGAGTTTTCCTTGCTGATGTTCGGCCACGGCGTAGAGTTTGACGTTGGGTGTAAAGGCCAAATCGGCGCCCAATCCGTAATAGTAGCGAGTACCTAAGAGTGACGCTTCAAAGGGAATCCCATTGACACGAAGGGCACTTTGTCCCTTAAATTCGCGTATGACCCCGGCGTTGAGCCACACTTCGCCCAAGAGTTCCCCTTCACGCCATACCTTGGTGCCAGCAGTAAAGCCCGCTCGTCCCGTGAGCGAGTGAAAGCTCGCCTCACTCAGCCGCATCCCATTACTTAACTCCGTGTTGTGGGCCTTGAAATGCCCATAGGTGAGCTGCAGTGACGGTTCCACAAAGAATAAGCGTGAGAGGTCAAACTTATGCCCAATCTCTACACTGACTCCCGAGCCACGCGATTTCACTTTGCCTGAGACCGGTTCGCCATCGAGCATGTGAGTCCCGACGTCCTGCGAGAGACGAGAGACGGTGCCAATCACATTGATATAGGCCCCATTGTCACGCAGATAGGTCGCATAAAGGGAGCCTGACCAATGATTGAAGTCACCCCGAATGGTGGGGGTGATGTCACGCGCGGAGCGGTCCCCTTTGGCCGTGGAGAAAATCGCCCCCACTAACCACGGACTTTGTCCGACTTGGGTGTCATAGCCCAAGGTCATCGTGTTGAAACGCAGTTTGGTACGGGTGTCCTCCACAGTATTGGAGGTGATGTGATGGTGTGCCAAATCCACCCAAAGCCCTTCTTGGGCACGCGAGCGAATATTGCCATGGCGATAGCGCACATGGTTGAGCGACTCTTGGTTAAGGAGTGCATGGGCACTCAAGTCGCCCAAACTAAAAAGGGATAACGCGCTCGTGGAGTATCGGGGTTTACTCGGCACGGACGGTGTTCCTAGTGTACTGGGCGTACTCGGTGTATCCGGTGTCCCTGGCGTATCCGGTGTGCCCGGTGTATCAGGGGTTTCTGGCGTATCCGGTGTACCCGGCGTATCAGGGGTTACTGGCGTATCCGGTGTACCTGGCGTATCAGGGGTTCCTGGCGTGTCGGGGGTGCCCGGTGTGTCAGGTGTCTCAGAGGTATCGGGGGTATCCGGAGTCTCTGGAGGAACAGGATCGGGATCTGCCGTGGTGAGACGCCGTAAGTACCATTGACGCGTCGATGCGTCACGGGTGGCTAAGGTGTACTGATAGAGGCCCAATTCCACGGGTTGAGCGAGCGAAAAGCTCGCGGTGGTGCTCGGATTCGCTACTTCGACTAAGTAACCCGATTGCTCTTCCAGAACGGGGCCTTCCCCCGAGGACTTGACGTGCAATGTGAAATTCCCTGTTGCGTCCCCTGTGACATCAATATGATCCGACGCTTCGGCATTGTTCACCAGACTCGTGCGTAGGTAAAAGTTCCCTGACCCCGAGAGGGTCTTCACTTCGAGCGCAGTAGGGCCTGTGGTTGAGCCTAAGACCGAGGGTGACGACGCAAAGAACGTACTCGCGGTTTGAAAGTCGTCCTGCGTAGTGCCCACATAGACGTGTGCATTGTCGAGCGTTAGGGAGCTCAGACGGGCAGTGGGCGTTTGACCCAATGTGTCTGGGTTTGAACTCACGACTTCCCAACGTGCCCCCTCTGTAAGCGTCAAATCGAGCGTACTGGTGTCAGGTACATTTTGTGTGGTACTGGCGCCTAAGTGCGTCCAGCCTTTGAGGTAAGCGGTCTCGCCGACAAAGCTTGCTGAGACTTCGCCTTTGCCTTGGGTATAACTCACTGCGCTCTCATCATTAGCGCGTCGCGACTCAATATCGCCCTCAATTTGATGGGCTGCGGGAGCGAGCGTAATACGTGCCGCCGTGGTATCACGATTGGCATCGTTGATCGCCGATAAACTGTAACGGGATAACCCCGAGAGTGATTGGATGGAGACTTGATTGTTAAGACTCACCACCCCGGGATAGGCTTGTACCCCATAGGCGTTCCCGGTGGGCGAAGAGACTTGACTAATGGTCGTGACCCCCTCAACCGTGATCTGTCCGCCTTCATAGGCCCGAATCCCTGATGCCGTTGCCTGAGAGGCGGTATCACTCGTCGAAATGGCGCTGATGGCAAGATTGCCATCAAAGCGTACGAGACTGCCAGCGCCCTCGGCTCGAACCCCCGCGGTGGTTTGTGAGGTTGAACCGACTTGCGTTAAGTTCGTAATCGTGACGTCACCCGAATTGATGATTTGTCCACCGAGCGTACGAACGCCAAAGAGGGCAGCCAGTGTGGAGGGACTTTGAGAGGCCGTTGTATCGAGCGTTAACCCGGTGACCGATATCGGGGCTTTATTCGTAATGGCCCCCGAGATATTGGTTTGTGTGGCCGATGGCCCCGCATAAAAGCCCGCTTGAAAATTATCAGACTCCCCACTTGAAGCGTTCACGAGTCGCATTTGAGAAATCGATACGGGCGCGTAGTTGGTCATTTCTCCTTCCAGAGAAAATTGTCCATAAAAGGCCGTTCGGGCCCCCGTGTTTGTGAACTGGATGTTACTGATACGTGTCGTGTTGTGGTTCTTAAGGGTACGGTTGGAGTTCATGATGCTCATGCGACCCTGTGGCGCATGGAGTAACCCCGTGACGTTATCCACCACGGTCTGGTAGTTGCCTCCTGGCACCCCAAACACGAGCCCAGTGTTGACATAGGCGGGGATATTATTGGTCGTCGCCTGGAATAAGCTAATGAGACTGATGACGTTATCGCCCGTTTGGGCGTCAGCCACAGTAAATGAGCTATTCGTGAGCTGGACATTTTGGGTGAAATTAATTCGGTCACCTACTGCACGTGCCCCTAGCATTTGCACGCGTTCGTAGGAACCCACGACTGTCTGATGGGTCTCAATCGCCACATCACCTAAAAAACTTAGGGTGTTGTTACCCACGTAAGACCATATGACATAAGAGCGATCGGTCGAGACGGTGCGTGTGTCGTTAATGGTGAGGTTACCCGCAGCCGGATCCGTCGTGCTCGTTGAACGCCGAATGATCACATAATTGTTTGAACGAGGGGTTGTGGGGAAAGCATCCCCCGAGTACACCACTTGAATGGGGACACCGCGATCATTTTGCGTATTGGTAATAGCGAGCGCGTGATCCAAGTTGAGCGTCGTGGTGTTTGGCGGATTTCGTAACTGCAATAAGGGCCCTACCCAACTGGTATTGGGTATTGAGTACACTCCGGACGCTGTGATGGGGGTGGCGTGAGCGGGGAATGCAAGAATTAGGCTACAAAGTAGGGGAGTTAAGGGATAGGAAATAGGTCGATTTCCTAAGGCTAACGGGCGCATAATTGACCTCCCGGTAATGACTTAGTCAATGACAGTCATTTCATCCTAACACAGGGAGGAAAAATGGCTATTGAAATCTTTTGATTAAATTATTTCAAGGTTTTACCTAGTCGCACAGGGCGATACAACACGCATACCCGTGACCCTGTGCAAAGAGGCAGGGCCACGGGTTCACTCCATTTCGGGGCGTCAGAAAGTCCAACGCACGCCCGCATTAAAGCCGATGGTTTCGTCTAACTGGCTACCCATTTGACGTTCGAGCATAAAGTAGGCTTTGGCGTGTTCCGAGAAGGGGATATCGGCACCCAATCCAAAGAAATACCGAGTTCCGAGGAGATCCTCGGCAAAGCGTGTCCGATTAATGGTGAGTTCACTTTCCCCTAAAAACTCATGAATCAACCCTACACGTGCCCACAGTTCGCCAGAAGGCAGGCCAGTGCGTAACCAGGTGTAGCCTGCGGTCAGGGCAAGACGGGCGCTCAAGGAGTCAAATCGAGCCTCTTCAACGCGCATGCCATTATCGAGTGAGGTGTCTTTCCCTTGAATGTGGGCATAGTGAAGTGCCATCATGGGTTCAAGGAAGACGTGCGAATTGAGTCGGAACTGGTGCCCCATTTCTAAGCTCGCCCCCACCCCGAGAGAGCGTTGGGTTCCCGATACGGGGGTATTGTCGAGCATGGAGGTGTGGATTTTTTGACTCAAATGCGAGAGCGTTCCTTGGAGGTTGACGTAACTTCCCGAATCGTTCACGTACGTGGTATAGAGGTTGCCAGCCACTTGGTTGAGGTTTCCGTAGGTAGCGATCGGCTCGTTTAGCGCACGTCGCTCCCCATGACTGGCCGTAAGCGAGGCCCCCACAATCCAGCGCGGGTCCGCGAGTCGCGTATCCCAGCCTGCGGTGAGGGTACTGACGCGAAGTCGAGCACGGGTCGAGGCTAAGGTATCACTGCGCATGCGCTGATGGGTGAGTTTGACCCATCCCCCTGTGGAAACCTCTGACCAGGGGTTCCCATGGCGTTCGCGCACAGTATCCATGTCGGTGAGTAAGAGCGCATGCTCACTTAATTCCGCCAAACTAAAGAGAGCTCTGGCGCTAGGCGAAAAGACTGGGCGGCTGGGTACCGTAGGATGAGCGGGTTCTTCAGGCGAGACAGGCCCCGTTGGAGTCGTCGGATCCGTGGGAGTGGTAGGATCCGCTGGGTCCGTCGGATCGGTAGGATCCACAGAAGTGGGCGCATTGTCTCGCACCAAATACCATTCGAGGCCGTTAGGACCCTCACGCGGTGCGTCGGCTAAACGATAGACGTATAGCCCAAAGTCAATCCCTGGGCCGTAACTGGTGTTCGCAAGACTAAAGGTCGCGTGATTGTTTGCGGGATTGTCCACACGAATGAGGAAGTTATTGGCCTGAATATCCTCAGGGGTTTCACTGCGCTCATGACCACCCGCTTTAATATGCAGTTGATGCTCGCCCGAGGCAATCCCCGTGATCACGAGGTTATCGGTACGGTACTGATCCTCTTGCATGTAAGCGCGCAAGTAGATATGGCCGTCTCTACCCGCTAAATTTTTTACTTGGAGCGTTGTCGGACTCGCCGTAGACCCCAAGTGTGTGTTGCTCGAAGCAAACAGGATTTTGGGGTTTTCAAAGTCCCTTTGAGTACTGCCCACGTATACATGACCACCGTTGAGGGTAAGGGTATTGAGCGTACTCGTCGGGGTTGTCCCCAGCGTGTCGGGGTTGGAACTCACCACTTCCCAGCGTGTCCCATTGTCAAACGTCAAATCAATGGTACTGGCGTCCTCTCCCGTAGAGCCCTGGTGAGTGAACCCTTTGAAGTAGGCTTCACTCCCAGAGAAGGTGCCTTCAATATGGCTGTCGCCCGCGGTGATGGACTCCGACTCATCGCGTTTGGCGAGCATATCCCCTTCGATTTGGTGCGCCGCACTCATTAAGGTGATTCGTGAATCGACATTCGTATCATTGGCATCATTAATGTTGTAGAGGCTATAGGTTTCGCTTCCCTGAAGCCCCTTCACCGTCAGGGCTTTTTCGAACGTCACCGTTCCAGGGTAAGTTTGTACAGCCGTGACGGTGCCTGGCCCCTCGAGGTTGGTAATGCTCACCGTGTCGTGATGTTCAATTTGCCCTTGATTAATGACCATTTCGCCCGTGACTTCTTTATAACCAGCGGTACTCTCACGGGTAATCGTCAATTGCGATAGCGTAACGGGACCATTCGTGATCACCGTGCCCCCTACGTTATAAATCCCATAAAGCAGGGCAGCTTCACCCGACGCCGTGAGCTTCAGGTTTGACATAGTGACCGCACTGTGCGTGATGATGCGATATAAACGGTTTTCCCCGCTTTCGGCCAGTAGTCTAATGCCAGCAGCATAGGTTACATCTCGATTCTTGGAGACAAAGGTGGCGTTACTTAAAGTCAAGCGGTCTTCCGCGGTGCGACCAAACGTGATAGAGGCGTCCACACGTTCTGGGACCTCGTGACCATGGGTGAGTTCAACTAGGGATAAATAGGCGTGGTCGTAGTCCCTTGGGGGTGGAGAGGAAGGAAGGTGTTCAAAAGTGGCATCAGTAATAGTGACATTTTTCTTGAACACGGCTTGATCATCTACAACGCGTAGCGGACTCATCCATGCGTAACCAGGATGGCTATTGGTATAAGCGAATTCGGAGAGTGTGACGTTATTTTCAAACGTGAGCGTGTGGTTACCTAAAAAGACATTAATCGTATGGGCGTCGTTGTTGTTGGTAAAGGTTTGGTGGATGGTTAAATCCTCGCCCGTAATGAGTGTGGTTAATGCTGGTCGTGTTGGATCAACGCTATGGTTGTGGCTTGTAATGTCCAACGCAAAAGGAAACTCTGACCCGGATGTCTGAGGGAAACTCAAGGTTAAGGGTTTTGCGAGTGTGAGCACCGTATTAAACGTTGGTTTCGCTAATAGCAATAATTTACGCGTAGGCTGACTATCCGAAATCGTCCACGATTGGGTTGGCCCCTCAGGGTCGGGCAGTGAGTCTTCCCAATACACATAAGGATTGTCTTCGGGATTGTCTTCGGAGTGAACCGGAAATGCCATTGCGAGCGATACGATCAATGGACATAAAACGTAGGGCATGCGTTTATGTGATTTGGCCATATTGTTAGAAAATCAGTAAATAACCTGCACTAGGGGCGCAATCAGAAAGAGATAACGGAATGGGGTAAGTGAAGCATTCAGTGCTAGCAACGAGTGCGCATTGCTAGGCTAAAAAGGGAATCTCTTCTAGTGAGCTCAAATGGTATACGAAAGTTTGGTGTATTGATATTAGTAAAAGTATCTATATTAGTACTAGACTTGTGTGTAATTAATTAAGTTCGCTGTGTGGCAGGGTTAGGTGGATTAAGCAAATAAAAAGCCCTAGCAGAGCTAGGGCTTAGGAAGCGGGATATCCGTGCGTCAAACACGTTCTGGAGAGTGTCTTGCCGGACGGGGTAATCCCGTTACTTGATCAGGAACTTGTCCAAATCGTCTTTCGTCAAGCCATGGGCTTCTAAATATTCGCGGAATTCGCGCTTCATATGGCCCTTACCCGACCACTGCACCCCAGTGGGTAATTCGTATTTCATACGAATCGTCGAACGGCGCGTTTCCGTCGGAGCAGAACTTTCCGAAGCAAAACGAATTTCAGAGTTTTTAATACCGAACTGATCCACGATCTCCTGAATATGGGAAATCGCTTGCTTACGGTTCTCCGAAAATTCCGCTTTTAATTGCTCTTGCTTTTTTGACAATTCTTCAAAGGTTTTTAAAAAATCGGACATTGTAGCCCCTCCATTTAACAACTAATACTAGTTTAATGCGATTTACTGCAATTATACAACCATTATATCCTTAAATTATTTTGATTTCAGACCAATAAAGTTGTTTCTAATATTGAATCGATTAATGTCGTTAATTGAGTATGAAGAAAAGGGAAGCTGGGACGTGAGGATAAATGATAAGTCTTTAAATTGTGTAGCAGGTAAAAATAATATATTTAAGTGTGATATAAAATTGATAAATAATAAAGAAGGCGTGAGGGAGGAGGCGAGAGGAACGGAGCGATGACGGGAGATACTGGACGAAAAAAAACGGAAAGGCGATGTGCGCTTTCCGTTCTTTTCAGAATCTTTGCCGTGAGTGGTCAGTTGGCGGAGAAGGAGGGATTCGAACCCTCGAGGCCCTTATTCGGACCTGCACCCTTAGCAGGGGTGTGCATTCGACCACTCTGCCACTTCTCCAGCCATGAAATCAGCCAACTAAGGACAGAGATCCCGATATTAACACGTTCACCTGTTAAAAGCGACGTGTTTATCTAAATTTTGGCGCGGCTGGCAGGATTCGAACCCACGACCCTCTGGTTCGTAGCCAGATACTCTATCCAACTGAGCTACAGCCGCGTTAATGAGGAGAGGAATTCTATAGCGAATTCTGCGTAAATAGCAAGTCTTACGCAGAGCTATACCGTAAATACGGGGTTTTTCTTAGGAAACGAAAGCTTGGGTCAAGAAATGTGTTTGGCTCATGGAAAAATTGCCTCTTCCGAGGGCAAACAAGGCGAATCCTCGCTAAAATGCGCCCAACACTCAAAGATTATGAGAACCGAAACCTTGGGATAGCGCCAAATCCGTCACGCGACGGCGGTGGGAAGTACTCTCCTTAGGGTTGTGGGGCTTGAATTCCTTCTCTAGGGAAGTTGAGTTCGCCCGCTCGGGCATCTCATCACAACGAGAGACTCCGGATTTTTGTTTTTGGCTTAACTTATCGGTGCAATGTGGGTACCGGTAAGTTCATTGAACCAATCATGATTCCACGACTTAGACTCACCAATATAACGAAACGCTATCCTAATATCGTGGCCAATGACCGAGTGACTTTAGAGGTTGCTCCCGGTGAAGTATTGGCGATATTGGGCGAAAATGGGGCCGGCAAATCGACCCTCATGAAAATCATCTACGGCGCAGTGCGTCCCGATGAAGGCACGATCGAGTTTGACGGCCAACCCTTGAATCTCACCAGCCCCCACCAAGCCCGTAGTATGGGTATTGCCATGGTGCACCAGCACTTTGCCTTGTTTGATACACTCACGGTGGCGGAAAATGTCGCGCTCGGTCTTCCTCAGAGCCGCCCGATCGCGGAAGTCTCGGAGGAGATTCGACGCTTGGGTGAGCGCTATGGCCTTGAGGTGGATCCCAACGCCATTGTGTACGAACTCTCCATGGGGGAGCGGCAGCGTGCGGAAATCATTCGCTCGTTGATGACGCACCCCAAACTCTTGATCCTGGACGAACCTACGTCGGTGTTGGTTCCGCAAGCAGTTCAAAAACTCTTCAAAACGCTTCATCAATTAGCCAATGAAGGCGTCTCCATTCTGTTTATTTCCCATAAGCTCGATGAAATCCGTGAGTTAGCGGACCGTTGCGTGATTTTGCGTCATGGCCAAATCATTGGGTCGGTGAATCCGAAGACGCAAAGTGCAGCACAACTCGCACAACTCATGATTGGTGCAGAGCCACCGAAAGCACGTGTGGCGAAAAACACCCCAGGCGAGGTCGTATTCTCACTCAATGGTGTGACGGTGCCGGGCTCGTTGCGTAAGTGCGGTATTCAAGACGTTTCCCTCACGGTACGTGCGGGTGAAATTGTCGGGCTCGCCGGTATTTCCGGTAATGGACAAGCGCGTCTCATGGCCGTGTGTTCCGGGGAACGGTTAGTTGAACCCGAAGGCGTGACGCTCTTTGGGGAATCGGTGGGGCACTTATACACCCGTGCTCGTCGCAAAAAAGGGTTACGTTATGTGCCAGAGCAACGCTTAGGGCACGCGGCGGTCCCCGACGTTACCTTACAAACCAATACCTACCTGACGGGGGATCAGTTTGTGAAAAACGGCTTTATTCTGGCGGATAAAGCCCGTCAGTTTGCGGACTTAGTGATCGAACGTTTTCACGTCAAAACCCCGTCCTCCCAAAAGCTCGCCTCGAGTCTTTCGGGCGGGAATCTACAAAAATTCATCATGGGTCGCGAAATTCTTCAAAATCCCAAAGTGTTGATTGTGAATCAGCCTACGTGGGGCGTTGACGTCGGGGCTGCGGCGGATATTCGCCATGCGTTGATGCGTTTGCGCGACGACGGGGCGGCCATTTTGGTGGTCTCGGAAGAAATTGATGAACTCTTCGAAATCTCCGATCGTATTGGGGTGATGTACCGTGGGTATGTGTCGCCCTTGGTTGAGAAGCAAGCCATGAATATTGAAAAAGTGGGGCAATGGATGTCGGGACTCTGGCCGAATGGTCCGGTGGTTTGCTCCGAAGATCCCCTGCCTGAAGGAGAGAACTGATGAAGTGTCCAATTCGTCTTGAACCGCGTCAGGAAATCTCCAAAGGACTCCGTTGGGTCTCCCCCGTCGTGGCGTTGATTTTGACCGTGATAACGAGCGGGATCATTTTTGCGGTCTTAGGCAAGGATCCCCTCCAAGCGCTCTATACCTTCTTTATCGATCCGCTCGACAGTTTACGGGACTGGTCGGAAATCACCGTGAAAATGACCCCGTTGCTCTTGTGCGCGGTGGGTCTGGTGGTCGCGTTCCGAGCCAACGTGTGGAATATCGGGGCGGAAGGCCAATTGGTCATGGGCGCTGTCGCCGGTGGGGCGGTCGCTTTAATGGCGGACAGCTCGACGCCCGGTGTCTGGGTGGTTGTGGTGTTAGTCGCCTCGGCCTTAGGGGGTGCCCTCTGGGGGGCGATTACGGCGCTCTTGCGTCACCGCTTCCATGCCAATGAAATTTTGGTTTCCTTGATGCTCGTTTACGTGGCGCAGTTTTTCCTTCAGTGGGCCGTACAGGGGCCGATGCGCGACCCGCAAGGTTTTGGGTTCCCGCAGACGGAACTCTTTGCCAGTGGGGCAACGCTCGGGGTACTCCTTGACGGGACGCGCTTACATTTTGGTTTTATTTTGGCCTTGCTCGCAGCTGTCGGGATTTGGGTGCTGATGGATAAGATGGCGCTCGGGATGGAATTTAAGATTTCCGGGATGGCGCCTTTGGCGGCTCGTTATGCTGGCTATCAACCGGGGCACCTCATTTGGGCCTCCCTGTTGATTTCGGGGGCTCTGGCAGGGCTCGCCGGCGGGATCGAAGCCGCCGGTCCTTTAGGTCAACTTACCCCCACGATTAGCCCGGGCTATGGGTTTGCCGCCATTATCGTGGCGTTTGTGGGACGACTCTCTCCGTTAGGCTGTGTGCCGGCGGCCTTTGTGATGGCGCTCTTTTATTTGGGGGGCGAATTGGCTCAAAGCCGTTTAGGCTTACCCAATTCCATTACAGGGGTTTATCAGGGGTTATTACTTTTCTATATTTTGGCGTGTGACACGCTCATTACCTACCGCATTCGTTGTGCGAATCAAGGGGAGGCAAAATGAGTTTAGCAGCTTCGATTATTGCTTCGACACTCAATGCGGGAACGCCGTTATTGCTCGCGGCCGTTGGGATTGTGATCCATGAAAAGTCGGGCGTCTTAAACCTCGGTATTGAAGGCATCATGCTCATGGGAGCGGTGACGGGATTCGGGGTGACGTATAGCACCGGTTCCATTCCCTTAGGGTTCTTAGCGGGGCTCGGTGTTGGGCTTCTCTGCGGACTTCTTTTTGGCTTTTTTGTGATTGGGATTCGTGCGAACCAATACGCGGCAGGGCTCGCGATGACGCTTTTTGGCGCCGGGCTCTCCGCCTTTATTGGGCAACCGATGCAGGGGGCGTCTTTACCCGTGCGTGCGCAATTAGGGATTCCTGGTCTTAAGGACTTACCCTTTGTCGGCGAAGCGTTTTTCTCCCAGCACTGGTTGGTCTACGTGGCCCTATTGCTCCTCGTGGGGGTGTGGTATTTCTTATTTAAAACGCGCGGTGGGCTCGTGCTGCGTGCGGTGGGTGAGTCGCCCCAGTCTGCCTATGCGCTCGGTTATCCCGTCGCGAAGATTCGTTTTGCTGCGACGCTTTTTGGCGCCATGATGGCCGGGCTCGCCGGGAGTTACCTGTCGGTCGTCTATACCCCCTTGTGGGTCGAAGGGATGGTGGCTGGACGTGGTTGGATTGCCTTGGCGCTCGTTACGTTTGCAACGTGGCGTCCGTTCCGCGTTTTAATTGGTGCATATTTGTTTGGTGGCGTGACGATGTTGCAGTTTGCGGTGCAAGGGATGGGGTTTGATATTCCCCCGCAATTAATGTCGATGACGCCCTACTTGGCTACGATTTTGGTACTGGTGCTCATTAGCCGCAATCCGGCCTGGATCCGCCTCAATGTGCCGGCGTCCTTAGGGAAACCCTTTGTGGTTTCGCGCTAACGAGGCGTAGCCAGCGAAGAAAGAATTTGTACGTTTTTTCTATTCACAACTTTTATGGAGAATCGATCCATGAACAAACGTTTTGCCTTAAAACTCTGTTTAGCCGGTGTGGCGATGGCCATGTTGGGTGCTTGCGGTAAGGAAGAAGCGAAACCGGCTCCAGCTGCGAAACCTGAAGCGAAGCCCGCTGCTACGCAAGCCGCGCCTGCTCCCGCTGCGAAGGATCCCTTGAAGGTGGCCTTTGTCTACGTGAGCCCGGCCAATGAAGAAGGTTGGTCGAGTCAACATGATGCGGCCCGTAAGGCGGTCGAACAGAAGTTTGGCGATAAGGTCAAAGTCACCTGGGTGGAAAACATCCCCGAAAACGCTGACGCGGAACGCGTGATTCGTGACTTGGCCCAGCAGGGCAACAAGCTCATTTTCGCAACGAGCTTTGGTTACATGAATTCGGTCTTGAAGGTCGCCAAGGAATTCCCCGCGGTGAAGTTTGAACATGCGACCGGTTACAAGACCAGCGACAACGTGAAGAACTACACGGCACGCTTCTATGAATCGCGTTACTTGGCAGGTAAGTTAGCCGGTGCGACGACGAAGAAGAACGTCTTAGGTTACGTGGCTGCCATGCCGATCCCGGAAGTGATTCAGGGGATTAATGCCTTCACGATGGGGGCCTTGTCGGTTAACCCCAACATTGAAGTGCGTGTGGTATGGACGAATGCTTGGTACGACCCGGGTAAAGAAGCCGATGCAACGAAGAGCTTGATCGGTGGCGGTGCGGACGTCATTACGCACCATACCAATTCGACCGCGGTGGCGAGCACCTGCGAAGAAGCTAAGGTGCCGGTGATTTCGTACCACTCCGCCATGAAGAAGGCTGCTCCGACGATGCTCAAGGCAGGTGTGGTGCACCTTTGGGAAGACTACTACACGCAGGAAGTTCAGAAAGTCATGGACGGCAAGTGGGACAACACCCCGGTGTGGGGCGGTGTGAAGGATCACATGGTTGACTTGGCAGCGATCGCTCCCGATACGCCTAAGGCTGTGGTGGACGATATTAAGGCAACCTATGACCGCATGGCTAAGGGCGAATTCCGTCCGTTTGATGGCCCGGTGGTGGCGAACGATGGCAAGGAAATGATCCCTGCGGGTAAGACCGCTTCCGATAACGACTTACAGAACATGATGTATTTCGTCAAGGGTGTGGCTGCCAAGATCCCGACGCAGAAGTAATTCCGAGTCGACGATATTTTTAAAGGAGAAAGCGAATGATTCTTCGCTTTCTCCCCCATTCAACGTCAAGCGTATAGAATTTTGCGCTTGGCGTTTTTTGTTTGGGTATTTTGCGAACCATAGCGAATTTGTGTCAAAACAAATGTTCTTAAGTCGCTTGAAACAAATCGATGAATGTTTTCCGTTCGTATGGGAATTGCCCCGTCGAATGGTGGCAAAATAGGACTATTGCGAATAATGATTCCTTTACGTCCCCACTGATAGATTCATGACTGAGCATTTTGTCCTCATTACGACCCTCGTAACCGCTTTTGGTCTCGCGCTGGTTTTTGGTTATATTGCTGAACGTTTTCTAAAAACTCCCGCCCTCGTTGGCTACATCATTTCGGGTGTGGCCGTTTCCTTAATTCCTGGACTCCCTGCCGTCGATCGAACGGTCACCGAACAGTTTGCTGAAATTGGCGTGATGCTCCTGATGTTTGGGGTGGGCTTACATTTCTCGTTAAACGATTTGTTGCGTGTGAAAGCCGTCTCCGGTACCGGGGCACTCATTCAGATGACGGTCTCCACCGTGGCAGGGTGTTGCCTAGCGATGCTCGCTTGGGGGTGGTCCGTGCCGCAGGCCTTGGTCTTTGGCTTAACGCTCTCGTGTGCCTCCACGGTCGTCGTGATGAAAGCGTTGGAGTTACGGCACCTAACGACCGATATTAACGGCCAAGTCGTGATCGGCTGGCTAGTGGTTCAGGACTTGGTCACGGTCTTTATCATGGTGTGTTTGCCTTTGTTGGCACAGGTCATGAACGGAGGGGAAACCCTCACCAACCAAGTCATTATTCGCGAACTCTCGAAGACGTTCTTAAGCGTGGTCGTGTTTGTGGCTGCCATGCTGATTGTCGGACGTCGCGTGTTGCCGTGGATTTTGAAAAAAGTTGCGGACTTAGGGTCTCGAGAACTCTTTACCCTCTGTGTATTAGCGCTCGCGATTGGGATTGCTTACGGGGCCGGCGCACTCTTTAACGTGAGTTACGCCCTAGGGGCCTTCTTCGCTGGTATGGTGATGCGTGAAAGTAGCCTCGCGCACCGTGCGGCACAAAATTCCTTACCCCTACAAGACGCCTTTGCTGTGCTCTTCTTTGTCTCGGTCGGGTTATTGCTTGACTGGCACGTGTTTATCGAACAGCCCTTTACGATTTTCACCATTTTGTTGGTGATTCTCTTTGTGACCTCTGGGGTGAGTGCCCTCTTGGTGCTCTTACTCAAATGGCCGCTCGACTCCGCGTTGACACTCGGTGCCTGTGTGGCGCAGATTGGTGAATTCTCGTTTATTTTGTGCGGACAAGGGATGAGTCTGGGGCTAGCGGACCAATCCACCATGAGTTTAATCGTGGCGGCTTCGATTGTTTCGATCGCCTTTAATCCGCTCCTCTTTATGCTGACTCCGAAGCTACGCTATGTGTTGGTGACGCGCTATCCCTTCTTTAGACAAGCGGCCATGCGCGTGGCGCCCGTGACCTTGCCGCAGAGTCCGGCAACCTCGAAGCAGCCTCGTCGGGGTCATGTGATCGTGGTGGGATACAACACGGTCGCGCGTGCCTTACTCGTGAAATTGCAAGGCGCCAAAATTCCCGCGATCTGTATTGTGAACACGATGGATAAACTTCCCGAGGATGCTCCCCAAGGCGAAAACGCCCCGATGATGATTGTTGGGGACGCTAAGGATCCGATGGTGTTAGTGAAGGCACGTATTACGCAGGCTTCGTATTTAGCCCTCCCGTTGCGTGACACGATTCTCAATCGCCAAGTGTTGAAGTTCGCACGTCAATTAAATGCAGATTTGCCAGTGATTGTACGCGTCCCAGACGATGATCTGCCGGAAGCGTGGGTGGGCGATGAAAAGATTCATATCCTCACCAACGATGAAGCCGTATTGCTCGCGATGTTTGAAAATCTGGCCATGCGTGTGAAACCGCTGGAAACCTCTGACGAGGAGGCGGGAACGCCACACGTTGCTGTGGCGGCGGAACTCAACGCGCAACCCACTGCGTCCGCGGACGCGCCCGTCCTCTCACAGAGTGTGACCGAAGACGGCATGGTGGACGATACGCCTGCCTCGGCGCTCAAAGACGAAACCAAGCAAACCATGAAAGAACGCCTCACGCAAGCCTCGCAAACAACACGACTCTCGATGCGCCGTGCGAGCCTGCGAGGGCGTACGTTCTGGGCACGACTCAAGCAGCGTAAGAAAACAAAGCTCGAGAACGAATAACACCTCGTAAGCCTATAATCGTGTGAACGGGGTGCTCGGCATGGCACAAAATGGGCGAACTCCCGAGACGGATAAAGGACAGTATGACGACAACAGAATGGATACTCATTGGGCTCTCGGTATTGACGTTGGGGCTAAGCGTAGTGGTTGCTTGGGTTGCCTGGCAACTCAAAGCCCAAATGAATGAAGGGCTCGATGAAAAGCACGATACGATGATCGATGCGATTCTGATGGGTACCCGTGAAGAGCGTAAGGAGCTACAAGCGCAATTGATGCAAGTCGATCGCAATTCTCGCGAGTCCTTTACCCATTTAATGGCCTTTGTGACGGACCAGCAAGGAAAAAATGCGGAGGAAGTCAAACGGCTCAATGAGAAGGCCAATCAAAGTCTCAATGAATTAAATGCGATTTTGCATAAACGTCTCTTGGAAATGCAGGCGAGTGTGGATGAACGACTCCAGCGCCTACGTGACGCGCAAGTGATTGCGCAGCGCGAACAGCAAGATTTGCTGCATGTGCGCTTAAACGAAATGCGCACCGAGCTCGATAAAAACCTCGAACGTATCCGAGTGCTCAACGAAGGAAAACTCGAAGCGATGCGTGCGACAGTTGAAGAGAAACTCGATAAAACGCTCAACGAACGACTCACGGCGAGCTTTCGAACGGTGGATGAAAAGCTGGGGTTGGTGCAAAGTGGCTTGGGTGAAATGCGCTCCATGGCGGCCAGTGTTCGCGACTTAAAGGGCGTCTTAACGAATGTAAAGACCCGTGGAACGTTCGGGGAAACCCAGCTCTCCGCCTTACTCTCGGATGTGCTCACGGCGGGGCAATATGAAACGCAATTCCGATTGATCCCGGGCAGCAACGCCACCGTCGACTTTGCGATTCGCTTACCTGGGCAGTCGGGGGATCAACCCTGTTGGCTCCCGATTGATGCGAAATTCCCCGTCGAAGACTATGAACGCGTTTTGGCGGCCAATGAGTCCGGCGATCGTCGTGCCGAAGAGGACGCCCGAAAGGCACTCGAGCGGGCGGTGTTGGTGCAAGCCAAGTCCATCCGTGAAAAGTACATCCGCCCTCCCTATACCACCGAATTCGCTCTGATGTATTTCCCGAGCGAAGGGCTCTACGCGGAAGTGTTGCGCCAACCGGGGCTCTTTGACAAATTGCAGCGCGATTACCGTATCACCCCAGTGGGCCCCACCGTCGTGAGTGCGCTCATTAATAGCTTACAGATGGGGTTTGTGACGCTTGCTTTGCAAGAACGTTCCAGCGAAGTCTGGAAGGTCCTTGCCGACGTGAAGAGCGAATTTATTCGCTTTGCGGACGGTTTTGCTAAGGTCCAAAAGAAGTTTAGCGAAGCCCAGTCGAGTCTTGAAGCCATGCAAACACGCCAAAACGTGATGCAAAAAACCATGGCTTCGATCGATGTGATGGTGCCTCAGATGAGTGGGGACGATACGGAAAGAGTGACCGAAGTGAGTCCTCACTTACAATTAGAGTCAACGGGCGAAACGCCTACGGCGCCAGAGCGTCCCCAAGCCTAATGGGGAGTTTATGGCGTTTCAAGCGAGGCGGCGTGCTCGGCTAAAATCGCTTGCAGGATGAGCGCGTGATTCAAGGTGGGCTCTTTACTGGCGTAGAGCAATACCACCTCGTTTATTCCGCGCTCACGAAGCCCTGCTAGGAGCGTATCCACGGCGACTAAGGCAAGTTCCTCACGATAGCGCTCCGAAAATTCTTCCCACCGGCCAAGAGCATCCTCGTGAAACCAGCGCCGCAACGGCGCACTCGGTGCGAGCGATTTGGCCCATTCAACGCCCGTGAGTTGCGCTCGGGCAATGCCCCGAGGCCAGAGTCGATCGACGAGCCAATAGCACGTGGTGGGCGAAGGGTGAGGCGCTTCATGGACATAGTCATAGACGCGTTGAAGTCGAAACGTGAGCGTAGACGGCGTTGCTTTTCTCATTGATATAACCCCTCATGATAGCGTTGAGGGTTTAAGAAAAACTCCAGCGCCTTTTGTTCTTTACGTGTACGGAAAAAGTCTGGCAAATTGCCCGTAATGCGGGGCCCATAGCTGGGTTTACTCACTAAACGGGCATCACAGAGGACCACCACGCCACGGTCTGATTCGGAGCGGATCAATCGTCCAACGCCCTGTTTGAGGGCAATAATGGCTTCCGGCACGGTGTAGAGGGCAAACGGATCCCCGCCACGTGCACGAATTTGGTTGCAACGGGCTTCGGACACGGGGTCGTTGGGCGGTGAGAAGGGGATCTTGTCAATGATGACGACCGAGAGCGCATCGCCTCGCACGTCCACCCCTTCCCAGAAACTCATTGAACCGACGAGAATCGCGTTGCCGTGCTGACGGAATTCGTTCACCAGCGTCGTTTTCGGTGCTTCCCCTTGCACGAGTAATTTGTAGGGGAGGGCATTGGCGTCAATGAGGCGGGCGAGTTGATCGGCGGCTTCACGCACGGCTAAAAGCGAGGTGCACAAGAAAAACGTGCGACCTTGGGCGGCGCAAATAATAGGCCAGGTCTTTTGCACCACGCGACGTGTGTGTTCCACGGTGTTATTCGCGGGGTCGGGCATCATGGGGATATAAAGGCACCCTTGTTCCCAATAGTTAAAGGGACTTTCCCAGCTAAATTCTGCGCTGTCCTGGATGCCAAGCTCGGCCTTAAAGTGGTTAAATTGCTGATCGGATTGCTGTTTACTACCGGTCGAAAGCGTCGCCGACGTAAAGACCCAAGCCCCTCCCATATCGTTACGTAACGTCTGGAAGTCTTTGGCAAAGGAGAGCGGGGTGGAATTAAAGCGAACCGCATACTTGGTGTACTCCAACCACACGACGTAGTTGCGCGAGCGCTGACGTGCTTTCTCTTGCGCAAGCGGATTCTCGGGGTCCTCGGGATCGGCTTGCGAGGTGTTCATTTGCGCGTCCGCGCTCTCGCTTTCCTTCTCTAAGAGGCTATTTTGCGTAAGTGAGGGCTCACTAACCTTAGCAGATTCGGAGGCCAATTGTGCCGCTAATTCGGGGCAACGCTCGGCTAAAAGCGCACACCAGCGGCTCACCTGAATGACGAGCTCGCGGGTCCACGCGAGTAAGGTATCCAATTCGGGATCACGTCCTTCATTGGCTACCAGAGTATTGAGAAATTCTTCACAAACGACTTCAAGACGCACAAAGCGCTCATAGAGGTTGTCATAGCGTTCGAGTTTATCGAGCGCGACGCGATCGCCTTCCTGGACGCCTAATTCGCTCACTGCCAGTCGAAGCTCTTTACAGGCACGATCCACCCGGGCACGGAGGTCGGCCCAATTGGCTACCCCCGTGAGGGTGTCACGGGCGCTCAAGCCGTGGGCGGTATAGACCGCTTCTTCGAGTTGGCGGGTAGAAAACCCATCGCCAAAGAAGTCGGAGGCAATTTGTGGCAACTGATGAGCTTCGTCGATGACGGTTAATCCAGCATCAGGAAGCAAACCGTCTGCGTTTTGGTTCGTTTGTTTGCGTAGTGCAAGCGAACTCAAAAAGAGGTGATGGTTCACGATGACCACGTCACTATTGAGGGCCTTTTCACGGGCCTTTCGCACAAAGCAGCCATCCCAGTGAGGGCATTTCTCCCGTCCTAAACAGTTTTCACGGGTACTGGTGACCATAGGCCAGAGGCGATCGTCTTCGGGCACGTCCGGGAGTTCCGCTTTGTCGCCCGTTTCGGTATGCGCGGCAAAGGCGGCGATTAAGCGCAACTTTTGGTACGAATCCCGTTCAGGCAGCATGTCTTCACTTTGGGCGAGCTCCAAACGATACGGGCAAATGTAGTTGGCACGCCCTTTTAAGAGACTGACGGTGACGGGAAGCCCTAAGGTTTTCCGAATTTGTGGGATGTCTTTGTGGTAGAGCTGATCCTGAAGGGATTTCCCAGCGGTGGAGACGATCGTTCGCACACCGGCCACAATCGCCGGGATCAAATACGCGAACGTTTTCCCCGTACCAGTACCGGCTTCGGCAATGAGTGTTGAGCGTGCTTCAATGGCACGAGCCACTTCTTCGGCAAATGCCTGCTGACCCTCACGTGGGCGAAAACCGGGGATTTTTTGACTCATCAGTCCGCCAGGGGCATACAACGAGCCCACGCGGCTCACAAAATCCTTTTTCGGGTCTAACCAAGCATTTGACGACATAACGACGATCTATAGAGCAAACAATCCAGAACAAAATCGTCCGTGGTGTTCGCCACGGACGACGGTAGTGATAGTTTAGAAGAATTTCGAGAGTGAGGAGTTCGAACCCCCTTGACTCGCTTTTAATCGTTCTTGCGCTTCTTGGCGTTCACGCGTGGACTTTTCAAAGTCTTCCTTCTGCGCGAGGCGTTCTTGCTTTTTCTCTTCAGCGACTTTTTTCGCATTCGCGAGGCGTTCATTCAGTTCGCGTTGTCATAGGAATGAAATCCACTGAAACTTCGTTTCCTCCGGCTGTCCCGTTTCCGAT
>CAJJMF010000013.1 GCA_905192805.1 uncultured Sutterella sp.
TACGGTGGGTGGTGTGGAAGGGGCGAGTGGGATATCCTACCCCCCTATCCGATTTCGGGTGAGTGTGAATGAATAAAGATCAGCAAGGAACTTCAAGATGGCGCAATGGGAAACAAAATTAACCGAGCTCGGCTTTCAATTGGGTGTCGCCGCTTCAGGGGCTCACCATCGCATTGTGACTGCAGAGAGTTGCACAGGCGGACTCCTTGCGGGAGCGATTACGGAAATTGCGGGTAGCTCGGAATGGTATGAGATGGGATTTGTGACGTATGCGACGCCTACCAAAAGCCGTTTCTTGGGCGTCGATCCTGGGCTCATCGAACGCGAAGGGGTTGTGAGTGAGCCCGTGGCACAAGCCATGGCGCGTGGGGCATTGGCCCAATTTCCCGAGGCCACCTTGAGCGTCGGCATAACCGGCTATGCTGGCCCTTCGGGTGGCACCGTAGCGATGCCCACGGGGTCGGTGTGTATCGGCTGGGGGTATCGGTTTAATGAACATATTGTGACCATTTCACGGGTGATTCGCGTTCCTGGGTCCCGGGCGGCTGTGCGGCGGGAGGCCGTGATTGTGGCGCTCTCAGGACTGCTTGAGCTCATTCGGCATGCTAACCCCGCCATCATGCCCTCGGCATACTGAGAAAATGACAGAACATTATCGGTTACAATACAAAAATCGTTCTTTTACATAAGAGCCTCGCCACCCTAAACGGTGGGTTACACACGGTTTAGGGTTTGGAAAGGGGTGTTTGCTCCTTTCCGAGTTCTTTTCCTCCGATGGCAAGCGGAGCGAAAAGTGGTTCCCCTAACAAGGCTGTTGCGTCGACAACAAGTAACAGTCTTCATGATGTATGTTTGGTTGGATAGACGTATTTTTTCTGATCCTTCTTGTTTTATTAAATGGGGCGTTCGCGCTCAGTGAGATTGCGCTGATTACCAGCCGACGTGCCCGCTTACAACAACTTAAAGAGAATCAAACGCCTGGGGCGCAAAAAGCCATTGAGCTTAATGCGGACCCCAATAAAGCCCTCTCCACGATTCAGGTTGGCATAACCACGATTGGTATTTTGCTAGGTATCGTAGGGGAAAGTGCTTTAGCTGAACCAGTGTCACGTCTATTTTTGGCGTTAGGACTCTCTGTCGAAACCGCGAATGCCGTGAGTCTGGTACTTGTGGTGGTGTTGGTGACGTATTTTTCCATTGTTGTGGGGGAACTGGTACCCAAACGCCTCGGGCAATTGGCGCCTGAAAAGTTGGCCTGTCGTGTGGCGGCTCCCATCTCCTTTTTATCAACACTCGCTGCCCCCTTTGTCCGTTTATTAAGTACCTCGACCAAGTTGCTTTTACACCTGTTTGGATTACGAGGTGATGAGCGTGAACAGGTGACGGAAGAAGAAATCCATGCGCTGATCGATGAAGGGGAGGAATCGGGAGTGATCGAACGCGTTGAGCGCGATATGGTGCGAAATATTTTCCGCCTTGATGATCGTCCGATTGCGTCGCTGATGATTCCGCGTGCGGACATTGAGTGGATCGATTTAGACGATCCGCTTGAGATGAATATTGAAAAGATTAAGCGCTCCCACCGCTCACGTTTGCCCGTGTGTCAGGGCGGTTTAGATGATGTGAAAGGTATCTGTACAACGCGCACGCTTTTGCAGCAGATTTTGGAAAAGGGTAAACCGAATTTCCATGAAAATCTCTCCAAACCGGTGTATGTTCCCGAATCGTTGTCGGGGATGGAGCTGTTGGAAAACTTCCGTATGACGGACACGCCGTTGGCTTTGGTCGTGGATGAGTACGGTGAAGTACAAGGCATCGTCAGTCCCCGGGACGTGTTAGAAGCGATTGCGGGCGAATTTAAGCCCGAGTCCCCGGCAGACGCTTGGGTGACCGTTCGTAATGACGGTAGTTATCTCTTGGATGGCCTTATCCCGATTCCGGAAATGAAGGATGTGCTCGGGATTAAAACCGTTCCTGAAGACATCCCAGGGCGTTATGCAACTTTGGCCGGTATGATGATGTTCCTCATTGGGCGCTTACCGCAAGAGGGTGACGTGACCGTGTGGGAAGGCTGGCAGTTTGAGGTGATTGACATGGACGGCCGCCGTATCGATAAAATTTTGGTTACACGCGATCCCTCCGCTCCGACGGAGCCCCCCAATACGACGCTTGAGGCCTAAAGCGATCCGATAAAAAAACAGCGCTCTAGGATATCCGAGCGCTGTTTTCTTTGGGTGAAAAGGCGATGCCGTTATTGAGCGGCGGCACGAATCGCCAAGCAGGTCTCCTGAGCGCGTTGAGCAGCCATTTCTTTCCAATCCTCACCACGGCTGGCGTAAATAATGGCGCGGCCCGAATTAATGACCATCCCTTGGTGGTCAGCATTTTTCCCCGCTTTCACACACGCATCAATATCACCGCCCTGAGCCCCTATCCCAGGGACGAGCAGATTAAGCGATGGCGCAATGGCGCGTACCCGTGCTAACTCATCGGGGTACGTTGCCCCCACCACGAGCCCCAAGGAGCCATTGGTGTTCCATTGGGTTTGTGCGAGTCGAGCAATGCGTTCATAGAGTTTTTCCCCACCGACGTCTAACATCTGAAAGTCATCCCCACCGGGGTTAGACGTACGGCAGAGTATGTAGGCGCCTTTGTCTTCATAAGCCAAATAGGGCTTAATCGTATCGTGCCCCATGAAGGGCGAGAGGGTGACACAGTCGGCCTGATAGCGTTCAAACGCTTCTTTGGCGTAATGCTCGGCGGTTGACCCAATATCCCCACGCTTGGCATCAAGAATCACCGGAATGTCGGGGTATTCACGATGGATGTAGGCAATGATGGCTTCCAACTCTGCTTCAGCACGAGACGAGGCAAAGTAGGCGATTTGAGGTTTAAACGCACATACCCAAGGTGCCGTGGCATCGACAATCCCCGTCAAGAAGGTGAAGAGGGCATCGGGTTTGCCTTGAAGGGGCAAGGGAAACTTATCCGGATTGGGATCAAGCCCCACACATAGGAGTGAATTAACTTTTTCCCAACGGGACTTAAGTGTGTCAATATATTTCATTACTCAACCTCGACTTGGTGACGGATTGCCACAGTGTTACGCTTTTGGTGTGCTATTGTACCGAAGGTACTTGCCTCAAGTCGTTTGATAACGATACGTTTTAGGTAAATATCCGAGTACCGCGCCAAGACCATCACTCGTTAAACTAGTGAGATCCCGATGGCAAACTAACCTACGAAAGGATAAACACTATGAATTTTAATCGCCGCACTCTTTTGGGCCTTATGGGCTTGGGCGTTGTTGCCCCCGCTGCGTTTGCTGCTGACGCGGCTAAGAAACGCGAATGGCCGAAGAAACCCAGCATTCCGACCGATTTTAATGCTGAAGAATTCTTTGTCGAACTGGACGAAAAAGGGGAAGGGGTGCTTATCCCTGGTCCTCAAGGCGCTCCGACGGTTTACATCGTGTTTGACTCTCAGTGCCCATGGTGCCAATGGCAGTACGAACAATTTAAGCCTTTCTTGGGACAGGTGACCTTTAAGTGGTTCCCGGTGGCGGTGTTGAGCCCGTGGTCTGAATTGCAAGGCGCTTATATTCTTTCGGCAGAAAAGCCCTACGACGCCTTCTTAGAACATGAAAAACACTTTAAGGATCCGGATTTCCGTGGCGTCGATGTGCGTGGCAAGGAATTTCCGATGGAAAAACGTACCGCCGTGTGGACGAACTCCAAGATTGCCCGTCGCGCAGGGACGCGCACGGTGCCCTTCATGGTGATGCGCACCCCGGACGGCAAGTATGTGCCGTTGAATGAAACAAAGACGGAAGACTTTGCCAAGGCCTCTGGTTTGACACCGAAGGCGATGTAAGTTGCGCGACTAAGGCAGTTTTCAAGAGCGTAGTGGATGTTGGTCCCTGCGCTCTTTTTTTGGGGCATAAAAAATCCCCAACCCGAGGGGGTTGGGGATGACGATTATCCGTTAGGGATGCGCTGAGGGACGAATTACATCATCCCGTCCATGCCGCCCATGCCGGCGCCCATCGGAGGCATCGGCTTTTCTTCCGGGATTTCAGCGACCATGCAGTCGGTCGTCAAAATCAAGCTGGCCACGCTGGCAGCGTTCTGTAAAGCCGTACGGGTCACCTTGGTCGGATCGAGCACGCCCATTTCGACCATGTTGCCGTATTCGCCCGTCTGAGCGTTGTAGCCATAGTTGCCTTCGCCGTGGAGCACTTCGTTCACCACCACGCTGGGTTCTTCGCCGGCGTTCTTGACGATCTGGCGTAACGGTTCTTCCATGGCGCGTAACACGATACGGATACCGGCGTTTTGTTCGTCGTTATCACCCTTCAAGTCGCGGATAGCCTGCTTGGCACGGATGAGCGCCACACCGCCCCCCGGAACAATACCTTCTTCAACGGCAGCGCGAGTGGCATGCAAAGCGTCTTCCACGCGAGCCTTCTTTTCCTTCATTTCGACTTCCGTCGCAGCACCGACCTTGATCAAGGCAACGCCGCCAGCTAACTTGGCCACACGTTCCTGAAGCTTTTCACGATCGTAGTCGCTCGTGGCCGCTTCCATCTGGGTACGGATATTCTGGATACGGTTCTGGATCGCTTCAGCGGAACCAGCCCCATCGATAATCGTGGTGTTTTCCTTCGTGACTTCCACTTTCTTGGCCGTACCGAGCTGTTCGAGCGTAGCCTTGTCGAGCGAGAGGCCCACCGTCGAGGAGATCACCGTACCACCCGTTAACACAGCGATGTCTTCGAGCATCGCCACGCGACGATCGCCAAAGCCAGGCGCCTTGACAGCCACGACCTTGAGGATGCCACGGATGGAGTTCACCACCAACGTAGCGAGCGCTTCACCGTCGATGTCTTCGGCGATGATCACGAGCGGACGGCTGGTCTTGGCAACCTGTTCGAGCACCGGAAGCAATTCACGGATGTTGCTGATCTTCTTGTCGTGCAAGAGGATGAAGGCATTTTCAAAGGCCGTCGCCTGCTTTTCAGGCTGGTTGATGAAGTAGGGCGAGAGGTAGCCGCGGTCAAACTGCATCCCTTCCACCACTTCGAGTTCGTTGTTAAGGCTCTTACCGTCTTCGACCGTGATCACGCCTTCCTTACCCACCTTGTCCATGGCTTCGGAGATGATCGTACCGATTTCCAAGTCAGAGTTCGCGGAAATGGAGCCAACCTGAGCGATTTCCTTGCTGGTGGTCGTGGGCTTGCTGAGCGCCTTCAATTCCTTGATGGCGGCAGCCACAGCCTTGTCGATACCACGCTTTAAGTCCATCGGGTTCATACCCGCAGCGACGAACTTCATCCCTTCGTCGACGATGGCCTGAGCCAAAACCGTAGCCGTGGTCGTACCGTCACCGGCGTTGTCGCTCGTCTTGGAGGCGACTTCACGGACCATGCTGGCGCCCATGTTTTCGAACTTATCCTTCAATTCAATTTCTTTGGCAACCGAGACACCGTCCTTCGTGACCGTGGGGCCACCAAAGGCGCGTTCGAGCACCACGTTACGACCCTTCGGGCCTAACGTTACTTTCACAGCATCAGCCAAAACGTTGATACCGCGCACCATCTTCGAACGGGCATCATCACCAAAAAGAACTTGCTTAGCGGACATGTTGTTTCCTTCTTAAAATTTTTTGATCAAATTCGTGATTGCGTTGGGGCTTATTCAAGCACACCCATGATGTCTTCTTCGCGCATGACGAGCAATTCTTCGCCATCGACCTTGACGGTCTGGCCAGAATACTTGCCAAAGAGAACACGGTCGCCGACTTTTACGTCGAGGGCCACGATACGGCCCGCTTCATCGCGCTTGCCAGGGCCCACCGCAAGGACAACCCCCTGATCGGGCTTTTCGCCAGCGGTATCAGGGATAACAATCCCAAAGGAAGTGGTGGTTTCAGCTTCGAGGCGCTTGATAATCACGCGATCGTGCAGAGGACGAATTTGCATTTGATACTCCAATCAAGAATAGTGGCTACGCGAGCAGGGCGTAGCCTTGGCAAAATGGGCTCAAATCCTGCAGGGCTCACTTTGCCATCAGGATTTTTGGCTTTGTTCCGTATATGGGGATGGGGGGAGAAAAAAACAAGGGCTTTGTCTTAAATAGTTACAGTTTTCTATTGTCAGGATTTTTTGCGCTTTCTGTCGGGGCCCGTAGTGAGCTTTTAGAATGTGCACTCGTAGCAGTGGGGTACGCGCAGTCTGGTGGCGTTCTCACCGCGCAGTTCCCTGAAGAAAAGGATTTTAGTCATGCGACAAATTAAAGTGGCTCTGAGTGCGGCGCTTTTAGCCTTCACTTTGTCTGCTACCGCCGATAACCTTCCCAACGAGTTGGAAAAAGTAGCCAAAGAGCTTCATATTCCCCTGAATTCCATTAGCGTAAGCGTTAAACCGATTGATGCTCCCAATAAAGCACCTTTAGTATCGTTTAACGCTGAGCGCTCGATTTCGCCCGCCTCTACGGAAAAATTAATTACGACCTTGGCCGCTTTGGAGCTTTTGGGCCCCAACTACCATTGGGTTAGTAAGTTTTATGCGGATCAGGAACCTACCGATGATGGGCATGTGAAAGCGTTGTATTTGCAAGGTTCAGGTGATCCAACGTGGGTGGTGGAAGATTTTATTCTCGCCTTGGATCGGTTAAGCCAATTGGGCGTGAAACACATTGATGGTGACCTGATTGTTGATCGTTCGCTCTTTAATGTTCCGCCCGAAGACCCTGATGCCTTTGACGGTCGAGGTGATCGTCCCTACAACCAAATGCCCGATGCGTTGTTGATTAACTATAACGCGCTTAGTTTTGAACTCTTACCGATCCCAGGTAAGGCTAAGGCTCGTGTGGTCATGGTTCCCAAGTTAGCGGGCGTTGAGTTACCCGAATCGATTGAGTTAACCCGCCAGGCGTGTGGTGATTGGAAGGGTAACTTACGCTTTACGATTGAAGACTTAGGCAATGGGCAAAAACGGGTGGTCTTTAAAGGCACCTTCCCCGAAGCGTGCGGTCCTAAACTCTATACGGTCGTTTCGATGGATAAAAACGAGTACATTGAACGACTCTTCCGTGAAATTTGGGAGCGGGATGGACGGACGTGGTCGGGACACGTGCGTGAAGCGACGCTTCCGAGCGGGTTAAAGGAGATTTCGTATTACAGTTCGAAACCCTTGCGTGAAGTGATTGCGCTGGCGAACAAATGGTCGAACAATCAAATTGCCCGTCACCTCTTTTTGATGACGGCGGGTACGCACCGCGGTCTACCGCCCGATCAGAATACGGAACCTAAAGACCTGGAAGAAAGTCGAGTCGCGGTGATGACGTGGCTCAAGAGTGTCGGTGTCAATACCAATGGGTTTGTATTGGATAACGGTTCGGGTCTTTCGCGTACATCGCGAGTGACGGCCGATGGGATGACGCAGATGTTACTGGCCGGTTGGCGTAGCCCCTACATGAGTGAGTACCTTGCCTCCTTACCCATTAGTGGGGTGGACGGCACGATGAGAAAGCGTAAAACGGCCACGCACTTTGCCCACGTGAAGACGGGCTTCTTGTCGGATGTACGTGCCATTGGTGGCTATGTGCAAAATAAGGACGGTAAGCGCTTTGTTGTGTATGCCACGGTAGAAGGTAACGGGGTTGGCGGTGGTATTCCCTTTTTGGACCAAGTGATTGCTTGGGTCCACGATCAGCCCTACGCGACCGACTTTGGATGCATTGACGTGAGCCTGGAGGGTTGCCTCTTCCAGCAAAAAGCCCGCCTCGGAATGACTTCAAGGCGGGCTTTTTTGTTCTCGAACGCTCTACTAGGGTTTGGCGTTTTTCTCCAACGCGTCGATAACGATCGAGGGCGTAAGCAATTCCGGCAAAACCACCACCTCACCGTCTGGGCGATAAATCAGGTAAAGCGGAACGCCCGAGCGCTTAAAGCGTTCCAATTCTTTGGTGATGCGTTCATCGTAGTTGGTCCAATCGCCTTCGAAACGGATGTAGCCTAACTCGTGGAACTTTGCCTGCACTTCAGCCCGATTGAGGGCAGCGATTTTGTTGGCTTGGCAGGTAATACACCACGCGGCCGTGAAGTCGATGAAGACGGGCTGGTGTTTGTCGATCGCTACCTGTACGGCCTCCGGCGACCAGGCTTGCCAACTGCCCTCGTTTTGATGTGTGGTCTGCGTGGCAAACAGTCCCGAGCCAATGAGGGCAACCACGGCAAGGGAGGCAATGCTCGTCGCGCCAATGAGTAGAGGGTGGCGACCTTTGCCCCATTGTTGGCGTCCCACCAGAATGCATAGTGCCACGACGATGAGCACACCGAGTAGGGCGATCCCAAGGCCCACCGAGCTTAACTGTTGCATGAGGACCCACGCTAACCAAAGCGCAGCGCCGAACATGGGAATGGCCATCACGCGACGGAACACATTCATCCAAGCGCCCGGTTTGGGCAAGCATTTCGTCCAGCTCGGGAACAGGCACAGTGCTAACCAAGGTAGCGCCATCCCGAGGCCAAGGGCGAGGAAAATCCCTGTGGCTTCCACGGCGGGGAGTGTGAGTGCAAAGCCGAGCGCAGCGCCCATAAAGGGGGCCGTACAGGGGCTAGCTACAATCACGGCCAAAATCCCTGTGAAAAAGGAATTGAGTCGGCTCGAACGTGGGCGGTTCCCCCCGAAGGAGAGTTGCGAACCAAACGTGAACTCATAGACCCCCAGCAAATTAAGCGTAATGCCGACAAAGAGGAAGAGTAGTGCACACACAACCCAAGGACTTTGCAACTGGAAGCCCCAGCCGAGCGCTAATCCAAAACTTCGCAGGAGCAGGAGGGCGCCCGACAGTATCAGCATGGAGCACAGCACGCCTAATGTAAACGCAATCCCATGCGGCAACATCGGATCGCCTTTACGGCTACCTTCGACGAGCTGCAAGATTTTGAGCGAGAGGACCGGGAAGACACAGGGCATGAGGTTGAGGATTAAGCCCCCCAAAAGCGCAAAGATCAGTGCGGTCATCAGGGTGAGACTCATCGAAGCACTGGCCGTATCGTGGCCCGCGTGAGCGCCACTCGGGCGAGCTACGGTGCCAGCCTTGAGCGGGATCGTGACTTCCATGGCCCAGCCACCGGAGTGAGCAGGACCCTCATCGCCCACCAACACACCACGGAGGGTATCGGTCGGTTTTTGTGCAAAGGGCTCCTGAAGGGTTAAATAGACCGATTCACTACCATCGGCTTCCCGAACATGCTGCCCTGGGTCCCCTAAAAAGAGGGCATTTGCGTCAAGGGGTAAAAACGCTAAGGACTGTTTGACCGATACCGTATTGGCTGGCACAGAAATACGAAGATTTTTTCCTTGATAAGTCGCTGTGGCTGCGGGGTTTTGATTGGTAATCGGAATGAATTTTTGGGCTTGCGTTATGCGCTGGGCATCGGGCGTATCGGTCGCTTGCCCATCATAGGGAAGCGTCAGGCGTGCGGTCGCCTCACCTGGAACACAAACCTCTTTGCAGGCGAGGTAGTGAGCACTTACTTCGATCGTTGCGCTACCCGTTACCGCCGCCGGAACTTTGACCGTAAAAGGAAACAGCGTGTCGCCTTGATAGGCGTAACTCACGATTCCCTGCGTATCGGTACGCTCTGGCAAGGGAAATAGAGGGGCTGAGGCACTCAGCCCCTCGGGCAATGTAAAGGAAAATCGCGTGGGGTAACCGGCATCGCCCGGCATCAGCCAATAGGTGTGCCAGCCATTTTTCTGCTCTAGCACCACGGCGAATGCCGTTTCGCTCTGAGGCACCAAGGCAGTCTTGGCCGCAATGAGTTGCATGCTCACTTGCGGCTGTTCGACTTCATTGGCTTTGGGCGCTTGTCCAGGGATGGACCAGCCACCACTGGCATTGGCCGCGAGTGCGATAGCAAGAGTAGCCACCCCTGCTAGGGTTTGACAGAGCGACTTTACCCAGCCCATAGCGATTTCCTTTTGGTTAGTTATTGACGCAATTGAGCAAAAACGTCGTTTGCAGCGTCAATGGTTTGTTGGATCACTTCGTCGGTATGCGTAATCGACGTAAAGCCAGCTTCGTAAACCGAGGGAGCGAAATACACGCCTCGATCGAGCATCCCGTGGAAGAAGCGGTTAAAGCGGGCAACATCAGACTTCATCACGTCGGCAAAGCCTTGGGGCACTTCGGGTAAGAAGTAAATACCAAACATCCCACCGATCGAATCCGCGCTAAAGGCGATGTCGTGAGCACGTGCCGCGGCGACCAAGCCTTCGGTGAGTTTCTTGGTTTGACCCGCTAACGTATCGTAGAAACCGGGCGCTTGAATGGCCTTAAGCGTAGCCAACCCGCAGGCCACTGCCACGGGGTTCCCCGACAACGTACCCGCTTGATACACCGCCCCGACGGGAGCAATGTGTTGCATGATTTCTTTACGACCACCAAACGCAGCCACCGGCATCCCACCACCAATCACTTTACCCAACATGGTTAAGTCCGGGGTAACGCCGTAGTAGGACTGAGCCCCACCCAACGCCACACGGAAGCCCGTCATGACTTCGTCCACGATCAAGAGCGCGCCGTACTGGGTGCACAAGTCGCGCATGGCACGGATAAATTCACGGTGGCCACGAACCAAGTTCATATTCCCGGCGACCGCTTCGACAATCACGCAGGCAATGTCACTGCCATACTGTTTGAAGGCGTCTTCAAGCTGGTTTGTATTGTTGTATTCCAACACCAAGGTGTGTTCGGTAACGGAGGCGGGAACCCCGGCCGAGGAGGGGTTGCCAAAGGTCAACATCCCCGAGCCTGCTTTCACCAACAAGGAGTCCGAGTGACCGTGGTAGCAACCTTCAAACTTGATGATCTTGTTGCGCCCTGTGAACCCACGGGCTAAACGAATAGCGGACATCCCGGCTTCGGTACCCGAGCTCACTAAGCGGACCTGCTCCATGGAGGGGACCAGTTTGCGAATTTCTTCGGCGATGAGAATTTCCCCTTCCGTGGCAGCACCAAAGGAGAGCCCCTTTTCGGCGACTTTTTCCATGGCAGCCACGACGACATCATTGTTGTGCCCAAGAATCATGGGACCCCAAGAAAGGATGTAGTCGATAAACTGTTTGCCCGTGACGTCCCACATATACGGGCCCTTGGCATGATCGATAAAACGGGGGGATCCCCCTACTGAACGGAAAGCGCGAACAGGGGAGTTGACTCCACCTGGAATCGAAACTTGAGCGCGTTCGAACAGTTCATCATTGCGATCCATTGATGTTCTCCTAGACTGAGGTCACCCAAATTTAAAAGTAATATTTGGGAGGTAATATTTTGATTGTAGGACGTTTCTGTTAAATCGGGCAGTTACGAGAACTGCCCGATGCGAAAGATTGTAACGAGTTTCTAGCTTGTTGCCTATTAGCGCAAACCTTAGAAGGCGTAGCCTAAGGACACGTTAAAGTCCGTTGGCATGGCCTTAAAGTACTGGTCCGGTGTGTCTTTCACACTGTCCTTAAAGCGCGAGAAGCTCACCGTCATATTGGCGTCAACAAAGAGGTTATCCGTAATGGCATAGGTAGCCCCTAAAGAGGTGACGGGGTGAATGCTATCGTCTTTGAGCCCTTGACCTCGCATCATCGAATAACCAAAACCGCCCCCGGCATAGAGCCGTAAATCGTTGGTCACGTCGAGGTTGTATTGAAGCTGTAAGGCATACATTTCAAAGCGGTAGACATTGCGTGCCCCGGGGGTGCGCAATAAATGCTGCGAGCGACGGTAAGAGAAGTCCGTTGCCCAGTGACGACCCGAGTAGTGACGTAGCCCCACGTGCCATGCCCAATCGTTATCGGCATAGGTGACGGTATCTTCGGTACTGCCACTATCCATGTATTCCCATCCGTAGCCAGCATAAAGATAGTTTTGTTGATGGCTCCATGGGCTCGCGGCAGGAAGCGGTGCGTGACGCGACTTCTGGTCGTTGAGCGCAAAGACGGTGTACGCAAAGTACACGTCGGTCGCAGGAATATAGGTCAGGTAAAGTGACGCCCAATCGGCCCCAAATTTCACCACCGGTAAGGGCATGGGCAAGGGGTACCAGCCGTAATCCCCACGGGCCGTTGCGCCGAGCATATACCCAGCCCCGACATGTAAACCCGAGTTACCCAAGGGATAGCGAGCGACCCACTGATACCCAAGTGCTGGCTCAATACGATAGTTAGAGTCCACGAAGGTGACGAAGAAAAGGGTACGTTCATTGCCCCGATCGTCAATGATTTGACGTCCTAAACCCATCCCAAACGGAAAGGCATTTTGTTGGCGACGATTATCCCAACTCCAGGAGGGGTGTTCGGTGTAGGTTGGGACGATCCAAAGCGAGCGTCCTTCGTTGAAGATTTTTTTGGTGCCTTCGAGTAAGTCAGACCATTGGTGGGAGCCCGTGGCGTCACGGTCAACCAATCCTGCTGGGGTGGTGTCTACCACGGCGTCCCAGAAGGACTGGGCGTGCAGACTCGGGGTACTAGCTAAAGCGAGCAGACTGATGGCACATGATGTGATGAGCTTAGTTTGCATGACGAATGACCTAGATGAATGAGTGTCAAGGATGAGCGACGTTGGTGTGACAGTGGCGCTCCTTGTTATGTTTTTGTCATTGTCTCACACTCTGTCTTAGGGCCTCAACCGAGTTGCTGATTTGCAACAGTTTGCATTGTGCTGCCTTCGTGGCTCCCCTAAAGCGGGTGTAAACGGGTATAGTTAACACCGTTCTGAGTATTCCAGACGATCGCTGGGGGCGTTGACCCCGAGAGGAAAGTCCGGACTCCATAGGGCATCGTAGCAGCTAACGGCTGTCCACCGCGAGGTGCGGATTAGAGCAACAGAGACGAGCCGACTTCGGGTCGGGTGAAACGGGCAATCTCTACGAGGAGCAACATCAAATAGGCTACCGATAATCCTGCCCGGATTGGTAGCGGGTAGATGGCTTGAGGCGATATGTGAGTATCGTCCTAGATGAATGATCGTCACAGCCTCAAGGGTAACTTGAGACTGAACATAATCCGGCTTACGGAGGACTCAGAGCCCCATTTTTTTGCCCCAGTGTTGGTGTCGAACACTGGGGCAAATTCATTGGAATGGATTTAGGCCTTGAGCGCAATACGGGCGTCCACCGCAATGGCTTCGCCCGAAACATCCGAAATCATCAAGGGATTGATGTCGAGCTCCTGGACTTGCGGGAAGTCGCTCACTAATTGTGAGAGTCGTGCCAGGGTTTCCTCAATGCGGGCAATATCTGCTGGGGCTTTCCCTCGGGCCCCCTTCAGTAATTCCAGCGAGCGGATACTGTGCACCATCTCGTGCGCATCCTGATCGGTCAGGGGGGCCAAGCGGAATGTCACATCCTTCATCACTTCAATGAAAATCCCACCGAGACCAAACATCATCATGGGGCCGTATTGAGGATCGGTTGCGATACCGCAGACCATTTCGCGGGTGCTTTGCACCATTTCTTGAATCAGTACCCCCTCAAAGCCATCGAGGAGTTGGCGTTCGCGTAAGCGTTCCATTAAACGGTCGTACTCTTGGCGTAAAGCACCTTCCGAGCGAATATTCACAATCACGCCACCCACGTCGGTTTTGTGCGACGTACTCTTAGAGGTCATTTTCATGACGACGGGGTAACCCATCGTATTGGCGGCACTCACGGCTTCCTCGAGCGTACGAGCAAAGGCTTCGTGGCAGGTACGAATGCCGTAGGCCTTCAAAACGGCCATACTTTCGCGCGTTGAGAGTTGGTGACGTCCTTCGGCGGTGACTGTCTCAAAGAGTTGCGTGACGCTGGCACGATCCACCTCAAAGGTCGGAATCGTCCCTTCGGGACGTGCTAACCAAGCACGGTAGCCTTCCAAACGCACGAGGGCATCGACCGCTTCCTCGGCATACATAAAGAAGGGAACCTGTAGGCCTTCGTCCGCGAGGGACGCGAAAAACGACGAGGTGGTCATAAACACGCCTACGATGGGTTTTTCGGGGTGGGCGCGTTTAATCTCGTCGAGCGCTCGTGCCACGTCAATGTCTTTGAGGCCCAAGAAGGGCAGATAGATCACCAACAGCATATCGACATTGGGATCGGCTAACACGGTGTGAACCGTTTCACGATAGTGCTCAATCGGGGCCGAGGCAATCATGTCGACCGGGTTTTTGACGGACGCGGCAGCAGGAAGGAAGCTACGTAAGTGCGCTTTCGTTGCTTCGGTGAGCGGAGCCATTTCCATGCCGTGTGTGCAGATCGCATCGGTAGCCATAATGCCAGGACCGCCGGAGTTGGTCACGATGGCGACACGATTGCCGCGCGGCACCGGGCAGTTAGCAAACACTTTGGCGCTAGCGAAGAGGTTTTCCAGACTCGTTTCACGAATCACGCCGCATTGGCGTAAGAGCGCATCCGCCGCTTGGTCGGTTCCCGCGAGCGAGCCCGTGTGGGATGAGGCGGCACTGGCCCCCGCAGCGGATCGCCCGGCCTTTAACGCCAAGACCGGTTTTTTACGCGTCAAACGTGAGGCGATTCGACGGAAGTTGTTCGGATTCTGGATGGACTCCATGTAAAGGAGGACCTGTTTCACGTCCTCATCGTGTTCCCAGTATTCCATCGCCGTTTCGGCATTCACATCGGCCTGATTGCCAATGGAGATAAATTGGGCAAACCCGAGGTTAAGGTCTTTTAATACATTGAGAATGCCGCCACCGAGTGCACCCGATTGGGAGACGAACCCGATACTGCCACGCTGTGGTAGGGTTTCGGCAAAGCAACCGTCTAAACGATACTCTGGGTGTGTGTTCACCACCCCTAAGCAGTTGGGACCCACCATACGCATGCCGTATTGGCGAACTTTTTCTGCCAACGCACGTTCGAGTTGTGCGCCATCGGCTCCGGTTTCTTTGAAGCCCGCGGAAATCACCACGAGGCCACCGACCCCTTTTCGATGACATTCGTCCACGATATCGAGGACTAAATTGGCGCGTGTAATGATGATGGCTAAGTCCACCTCACCCGGGATATCGGCCAAGCTCGGGTAGGCGGGTTGCCCTAAAATGGTCCCCCCTTTAGGGTTCACGAGATAGAGTTGACCTTGAAAACCATATTCCATCAAACGTTTCGGAATGTCTGAGCCAATGGTGTGCTCTTTGGTGGAGGCTCCAATCACGGCGACGGAGCGAGGTTTCATGATTTTGTCGAGCATGGTAAGCGGTTGCCTTTTGATTAAAAACGTGAGTCGGAGAGCGGTTTGCTCCAAGTCCACTGATGCTCAAAACGATAACACAAACGCGCCCAAAAACGCGGTGTGCTAACGAAGGAATTGAAAGGAAAATATGCCAAAACGTGTGCTTTAGTGCGTGAGCGGAGTGAGGGAAGCAAAAAAGGGCAGACCTTTCGCTTCCCCGAGAAGTCGACCTAGCTCAAAAGAAAAGAAAAAAAATGCTAATAACCTTGACCCGCCCGACTCCCTTGCTTAAAGTGTGGATCTAAAGTGGGAGAAAGTGGGAAAGTGTAACTATCCCTTAGGGAGCGGTAGAGGGTGAGGTCTCCGCAAAGGATTGGAGCGTGTTTCAAGGCACATCATTATTAGCCCTGGATCAAAAGGGCCGTTTGATGCTTCCGACTCGGCATAAAGCAGATGTACTGCAAGTATGCCGAGGCCAATTGACGCTCACTCGTCACCCAGATGGGTGTTTAGTGATTTACCCCCGTGACAGTTGGATTGAAAAGCGTGCAGCGCTGTTGGCGTTACCGAATACGGCTCGCCAATTGGTGCGATTCGTTTTGGGCAGTGCCGTGGACGTGGAACTTGATAAATCGGGGCGTCTACTGGTGCCCCTGGAACTGCGTAGCGCGGCAATGCTCGATAAAGACGTGGCGCTGGTAGGACTCGGCGAACACTTTGAGCTCTGGGATCGGGACACATGGCTGGCTAAGTTGTCGGCCCCGCTTACGGTGGATATGGACACTATCTCCTTTACTTTCTAGTTTGTAATTCCTGTATGGGTGCTCCAAAAAGGTCAGTCGGTGAAAATGAGGTGACGATGCCGCGTTTTCCCCTGACGTCGTGGGATGCCCTACTCATTAAAGAAGACTCAAGTGAACGAAGCGAGCCCAGTCTATACGCATATCTCAGTTTTAGGCGAAGAAGCCCCTGAGATGCTGGTCCACAACCCCGATGGCCTCTATGTTGATGGCACGTTCGGGCGTGGGGGACATACACGGCGTATTCTCTCGAAACTCTCCCCGCAAGGCAGAGTGATCGCTTTTGACCGTGATCCCGAAGCGATTGAAGCCGCCAAAGCGATTACGGATCCTCGGTTTAGCATCATCCATCGCGCCTTTTCACAGATCGCTCCCACTTTGCACGAACTGGGTATTGCCGGTGTGGATGGTATTTTCTTAGACATCGGGGTCTCCTCACCGCAAATTGACGACCCAGAGCGTGGGTTTTCGTTTCGGTTTGATGGTCCCTTAGATATGCGCATGGATACCACACGGGGCCTCACGGCGGCGCAATGGCTTGCCCAAAGTAAAGAGTCGGAAATCAAAGCCGCCTTACGCGACTATGGCGAAGAGCGTTTTGCTGGGCTCATCGCACGCAAAATTGTTGAAACCCGTGAGGTGCGTCCGATTGAAACGACCAAAGCCCTGGCACAGTTGGTTGCCAGCGTGGTACCGGCGAATAAAAAGGACCCTGGACAACACCCCGCCACGCGCACTTTCCAAGGTATTCGAATTGCGGTTAACGCTGAATTGGACGAATTGCGAAGTGCGCTATATGGGGCAGTGCGTTGCTTGAAGCCCCAGGGACGTTTGGCCGTGATTACTTTCCACAGTTTAGAAGACCGATTAGTGAAGCGCTTTTTTGAACAGATGGCTCACCCTGAACACGCCATTGATCCACGACTTCCGTTGACGCAAGCTCAATTACCCTCGCCCTACTTTGAGGCGATTGAACGCATTAAGCCATCACAAGCCGAGTGCGATGCGAACCCGCGTGCGCGTTCGGCTATTTTGCGTGTTGGGACCCGCACGGCCACCCCTTACGAGGCAGAGGAGTAATCATGCGTCGTATGGGTATTTTTCAGTTCATCTTTATGGCGCTCGGGGTCATTGTGGTGCTCGGGCTCGCCGTGGCGTTGGTTCAGCAGCGCTACCAAATTCGTACGCTCTTTGTCGAACATGAACGCTCGGTGGATATCGGTCGTCGTTTGGCCGACGATCAGGCGGATCTATTGTTACGTATCCGAAAGGCGGCGTTACCGAGTGCCGTGGCTCAAGGGGCCGAAAAATTAGGACTTGAAGAAGCACGTGGGGAAAATACGGTCAGTATGGTGATGGATGCACAACATCGCGTCACGCACCTTGACTTTGATTTGCCACCCCCTCCTCCTAAACCCGAGGAGGGCAAGTAACGTGAAAGGTGATTTAGCCCGCTGGTTTGAAGACAAATTGATGGCATTCTGGGACTTCTGTGCTGGTGTCATCGAGAAAGACCGTATGGCCCGCAAGGCCAAACCCAAACGTGAAGCGGACCCATTGATCGTGATTCCTATTCCCGCAGCGCGAAGCTATTGGGCTTTCGCGCTGATTGTGTTGGGAATGTTGGCCTTGGTGGCCCGCGTGGGCTACTTGCAGTTTTTCAATAACGATTTCTTGCAAAACCAAGGGGAAATCCGTTACGCCCGAACCATTTCCATTGAAGGAGCACGTGGCAATATTGTGGACCGCAATGGGGTGGTGCTCGCCTCGAGCCAACCGAGTCGCAGTATTTGGGCTGACCCACAGTTTGTGGACTTATCGGATAAGGACACGTTGGGCAAACTCAAAGAAGTCGCCAAATTGCTCAAGATGCCTTATGGCGAAGTCGTTGACAAGATTAAGAAAAATAACACGAAGAGTTTCGTGTACTTGTCGCGTAACCGTGATTTGGAGACGGGTGAGCAGATTCGCGAACTCAATATCCCAGGCATTGGGGTCTCGCCCGAGAGCCGTCGTCAGTATCCTGACGGCCCAGTGATGGCCCATATTTTGGGCTTTACCGATTGGGGCGACCATGGTCAGGAAGGGGTGGAATTAGCCAAAGATTATGTCCTCTCGGGACAAACGGGGGCGCGTCGCGTGATTCGCGATCGCCATGGACGCATTGTGGATGACGTGTGGACCAAAGAGGCAGAACCCGGCCAAGACGTGCAGTTGAGTATTGACTCCCGCGTGCAGTTCATTACCTATGAAGCGCTCCGTAAGCAGGTGGAAGAAACGAAAGCGATTGCAGGCGCGGCGGTGGTCGTGGATGTGACCACGGGCGAAATTCTGGCTTTGGTCAATAACCCCACCTATGACCCGAACGATCGTTCGACGGTACTTTTTGAGCGTATGCGTAATCGCGTGCTCACCGACCAGTTTGAACCCGGCTCAACCATGAAGCCCTTTGCGATTGCTAAAGCGATCGACATGGGGATTGTGCAACCGATGACGACGATTCAAACGGCGCCAGGCAAACTCACGATTGGGGACCGTACGATTGGCGACACGCACAATTACGGGCTTTTGACCGTGGCCGAAGTCGTGGCGAAATCCTCCAACATTGGTACGGCGAAGATTGCTTTGGAAATTAATTCCAATACGCTCTACGACATGTACAGTGAATTGGGGTTTGGCCGAGCTCCTAATATTGGCTTCCCCGGGGCAACCTCGGGGCGCTTGCGTCCAGGTAAAACCTGGCGCCCCGTGGAGCACGCGACCATTTCGTACGGTCATGGGGTCTCGGTCTCTCTGATGCAGCTGGTTCGCGCCTATACCGCGATTGCTCGAAATGGGGATGTCATTGATCTGACGCTCTTTAAACGCAACCCAGGGGAAGTGATCAAAGGGACGCAGGTGTATAAACCCGAAACGGCTCGCGAAATGCGCGCCATGATGATGGATACCGTGCGACGTGGTGGGACCGCGAGTAACGTGAAAGTGCCTGGTTATACGGTGGCCGGGAAAACGGGGACGGCGATGAAACCCAAAAACGGGGTCTACACGCGAGACGTGGTGGCGGACTTCGTGGGGATTGTGCCGGCAACGAATCCTCGCTTCATCATCGCGGTGATGGTGGATGAGCCCAAGATTGGACGTTTCGGTGGTCGTGTGGCGGCCCCGGTATTTAATGAAATTGCAGAAGGGGCATTACGTACCCTGTTGGTGAGTCCGGACGATAAAGAGTCACTCATCAATAAAGATAAAGACGATAAGTCAGCGAAACCATAAGGTAATCCAAGATGTCTGAAGAGAAGATTGCTGAGATTGTGACTACCCTCAAGGGCTATGCTCGTGAGGGAAGTCGGTTACGACTCGATAGCCGTGAGGTGTCTCCCGGCGATGTGTTTGTGGCCGTGCCAGGGGCACGGGTCGATGGACGCACCTTTATTCCTGTAGCAGTAGCGAGAGGGGCCGCGGCCATTTTGCTCGAAACGCCGACTGCCCCGTTGCCAGCCGCAGGGGTACCGAGCGTGACTGTGACGGGTTTAACCGAGCAGTTGGGGAGCATTGCGGCGGCGTTTTATCAACATCCCACGCGCCAAATGCGCGGGGTGGCTGTAACGGGAACGAATGGCAAAACGACCACGACGCATTGGATTGCGGAATTGCTGACACGATTGGGTGAACCCTGTGCAGTGTTAGGCACGGTGGGGGCTAAATTAGGGGCGCGAACGTTTGAGAGCCCTGAGTTGACCACGCCGGATGCGGTGAGCTTACAGGGGCTTTACCAACAGGTTCAAGAGGCGGGCGCCAAGGCGTTTGCGATTGAAGCGAGCTCAGTGGGACTGGACCAAGGTCGCCTCACGGGTTCGGACTTTGTGGTTGGGGTCTTTACCAACCTGACGTTGGATCATTTGGATTACCACAAGACGATGCAAGCCTATAGCGACGCGAAAGCGAAGCTCTTTGCTTGGCCTCGTCTGAAAGCCGCCGTGATTAATGCTGATGATCCCGCCAGTGTTCAGATGGCACGTGTGGCGGCCGATCACGGTGTCATGGTGTATTCGACCAGTCAAACCGGTGCACGACTCGATGGCGCTGCGCACACCATTTTGGCAAGCGACGTGGTGCTCACGGGGGAAGGGACTCAATTTACCCTGACAGTCGATGGGGTCTCGGAATCGGTTCATATCGCTCAGGTGGGCATTTTCAACGTCTCCAATACGCTTCAAGCGGTGGCGAGCGTGCTCGCCTTGGGCTATCCCCGCGAGGATGTGCTCGCTCAGTTGGGCACCCTCCCAAGCCCGCCGGGACGTATGGAACTCTTAAAGAGTGAACGTGCTCCGCTTGGTGTGGTGGACTATAGTCATACCCCGGATGCCTTAGAAAAAGCCATTCAGAGTCTGCGCCCTGTGGCTCAAGCGCGCTCCGGTGCCCTGTGGGTGGTCTTTGGTTGTGGGGGGGATCGTGACCGCACCAAACGTCCCATCATGGGAAAAATTGCGTACGACTTAGCCGATCACGCGGTGGTCACGAGCGACAACCCCCGTAGTGAAGATCCCGATGCCATTATTGCTGAGATCGTCGCAGGGTTAGCGAATGTGACCGTGCGTGCCGATCGTCGTGAAGCGATTCGCTACGCCATTATCCAAGCGCAACCCGAAGACGTGGTGCTCGTTGCCGGTAAAGGGCACGAGACCTACCAGATTATCAAGGGCGTACACCATTACTTTAGTGACCAGGAAGTCATTAAAGAAGCCTTTAACGAACGCCGTATTCGCGACTTGAGTCAGGGAGAAGCATGATGGAATTTCCCGTTCAATGGTTGAGCGAGGCTTTAGGTCCCCTGCTTATGGATACGCAAGGCGATGCGTATGCGGTTGCCACGGGCATTACCACTGACTCGCGACAGGTCAAACCGGGCGATGTGTATGTGGCACTCGTGGGTGAAAAGTTTGATGGGCATGATTTTGTGCCCATGGCCGTCGAAAAGGGGGCCGTGGCCGTTGTGGTGAGTCGCCCCGTGGAAACGGGCGCCACCATGCTCTTGGTGAGTGACACGTTGCTTGCGTATGGCTTTATCGCGCGTGCCCACCGCTTAGCCTTTACGTTGCCCCTCGCGATGGTCGTTGGGAGCAACGGGAAAACGAC
>CAJJMF010000014.1 GCA_905192805.1 uncultured Sutterella sp.
TTTCTGGCTTTGTCAAGGCCATCCATGAAAATACCGCATACGCGGTATTTTCATTATCCAATTGCCCATAAACGAGGCAATGGCTTGCTGTGAAACCCTTATCGGGCCGATTCTTTCACCTCTGGACAGACGATATCCACAAAACCAAACGTCGAAAAATCTTCGATCCGGCTGGGATACAAGCGCCCGTGCAAATGATCGGTCTCGTGCTGGATAATGCGTGCATGAAATCCCGTCACTTCTTGGTCCACTGGTTGGCCTTCCGCATTAAACCCACGCACACGAATGCGGTTCCAACGCGGTACCTGAGCGCGCAACCCCGGAACCGATAAGCAACCTTCCCAGCCGATTTGTCGCTCATCACCAATCGGTTCGATCTGAGGATTGATGAGCACGGCCCGTGGTACCACAGGGGCATCGGGATAACGTTCAGAGCGCTCCATCCCATAACATATCACTTGCAGGCTCACGCCCACTTGCGGGGCAGCAATCCCCACCCCCCCGGTCGCGACCATGGTTTCCCACATGTCCGCAATGAGCGTTTTTAGCGCAGGATCCTCAAAATTCACCACAGGTTTCGCTTCTAATTTCAGAATGGGATCTCCCATTCGCTTGACTTCTCGAATCATCGTTTTCCTCCCATTGAACAACCTAGCTTAGCGTAGTGCTTCAGCAACCACGCCTACCGCGCGGGCCACCCCTTCTTGAATCACCACGTCGAGGCTCGCAAAATCAATTCCCTGAGCACTCAACTTAATCCCTGCGGCGTAATTGACGGAAACACAGAGGGCAGCGTACGGTAAGTCCAATTCACGCGCCAGAGCAGCTTCCGGTGATAACGTCATACCGATCATATCTCCGCCCTCGCGACGATAACTTTCCACCTCGGCTGCGGTTTCTAAGCGCGGTCCCTGTGTGGTCACATAAACACCATGGTCCAAGGCTGTCGTTTGCGTCCGGGCAGCCGCCACCAGTAACCGCTGACGTAACGACTCATCAAACGGGTGTGTAAAGTCAATGTGTCGCACACCGGTAACGGAAAAATCATCGAAATACGTCCCTTCACGCCCCCACGTGTGATCAATCAACTGATCGGGGACGGCGAGTGCTCCTGGCCCCAAGGCGTCGTGGATGCCCCCTACGGTCGCCACCGCAATCACTCCGTCTACGTTGGCCCGCTGAAGTGCCCACAGGTTGGCACGGTACGGTACACGATGGGGAGCATATTCATGTTTGACGCCATGACGACGCAAAAACACACAATCCATGCCGCGTAATTTTCCATAGAGTAACGGAGCTGACGGTGCCCCATAAGGGGTATCGATCGTAATTTCTTCCTCAGGAGTAAACACGTTCGGATCTTGAAAGCCGGTTCCACCAATCAATGCGAGCATGGGCGTTTACTCCTTATCAAACAAGTTTAATTGGGACGAGGTTTCCTCGGCCGGAGTAGTCGAGGTCGTCGGCGCGTGCGCCGTCGTTGTAGCACTCCCACCGTCAGCCATCATCGCCAACAATTTAGCCTCATCAATCACGGGGATATTGAGTTCGAGTGCCTTTTGTAATTTTGACTTTGGATTGGCGCCTGCCACCAGATAGTCCGTCTTTTTACTCACGCTCCCAGCGACTTTAGCCCCCAAAGCAATCAATCGATCTTTGATTTCATCACGACCAAAGCTCGGCAACGTCCCCGTAATCACGAATGTTAATCCTGCCACAGACGAATTCGACGTTGAGGCGGCCTGTGCCTTCGGCCAGGTAATCCCCACCGCCAATAAATCCTCAATCACTTTTTGGTTGTGGGCTTCCCCAAAGAAGGCAACAATACTCTGCGCAATAATGGCCCCGACATCATCTACCTCTTGTAGGGTTTCTTCGGTAGCATTTTGCAAAGCCTGCAAATCCTGGAAGTGATCAGCCAGAGCCTGTGCCGTGGCTTCCCCCACATGACGGCAACCCAGCGCATAGATAAAGCGTCCCAAGGTGGTCTGCTTGCTAGCTTCAATGGCATCGAGCAAGTTTTGAGCGGCTTTAGGACCCATACGTTTTTGTGGTTTCTCGGTGGGTGTGTTCACCAAGGGAGCAGTTAACACGTCAAGCGAGAGTCGATACACATCAGCGGGGCTATGCAGTAGCCCCTCATCCACGAGCATCGTAACGATTTTTTCCCCCAGTCCATCGATACCCATGGCTCGACGCGACGCAAAGTGCACAATCGCCAACTTACGTTGCGCTTCACAAACCAGTCCCCCCGTGCAACGCGTATCTTTTTCTTCTTCGTCACGAATCGTGGCCGACCCACACACGGGGCAGCAACTGGGCATATGAAATTCCGTCACCTGTGCTGGGCGAGCCTCTTTCACCACACGCAACACCTCTGGAATCACGTCACCCGCACGGCGTACGACAACGGTATCCCCAATTTTCAAATCCAATTCCGCAATGTGATCTTCGTTATGGAGTGTGGCATTGGACACCGTGACGCCACCGACAAACACCGGTTTCAAACGGGCAACCGGGGTCAATTTCCCCGTTCGTCCCACCTGAATATCAATCGCTTCACACACCGTGAGCGCTTCTTCGGGAGGATACTTGTGTGCACACGCCCAACGCGGCTCGCGGGCAATGAACCCTAACTGGTCTTGTAGGTCAAAGTCGTTGACTTTATAGACCACCCCATCGATATCAAAGGGAAGCGTCGCACGGGCTTGAGCCACTTCTTCATGGAATTGTGCCAACGCCTCGGGCCCCTTCACGACGCGGCGCATCTTAGCGACCGGGAAACCTAAGGACGCTAATCGATCGAGCGCCTCACTTTGTGTCGTCGCAAACGGTTCGGAGACTTCACCTAAGGCGTAAGCATAGAAATGCAAGCGTCGTGAGGCCGTAATACGAGGATCCAACTGGCGCAAACTGCCCGCAGCGGCATTGCGTGGATTGACAAACGTTTTTTGTCCCGCGGCAAGCGCACGTGCATTAAGTTCCTGAAAGTCGTCCTTATGCATGATGACTTCCCCACGGACTTCTAAGACCGCCGGGAAATTGCCCTGAAGTTTTAACGGGATAGTACGAATGGTCTTGACATTGGCCGTGACATCTTCACCTTCACGACCGTCACCACGGGTTGCGCCACTCACCAGTACGCCGTTTTCGTAGCGTAAATTCATGGCAAGCCCATCAAACTTGAGTTCGCAATCGTATTCGACCTGAGGGTCCGAAGCCCCTAAGCCCAACTCACTGCGCACACGGCGATCAAACTCGCGCGCGCCTTCACTCGAAAAATCGGTCTCGGTATGAATCGACAACATCGGGCGGGCATGTTGTACTTTGGCAAGGTCTGAACGCACCTCTCCGCCCACTCGACTCGTGGGGGATGAAGGGCTCTTATACTGAGGGAAGCGTTTCTCAAGCGCGACGAGTAAATTGAACACGCGGTCGTATTCGGCATCCGGAACACTCGGTGCATCGAGAACGTAATACTCGTAACTCCAACGCTCCAATTGCGCTTCCAAGCGTTGCATCAGGGCTTGAGCCTCTTCTGTAGGCGTTGCCTCAGCTTGATTCGTACCGTCAAAATCATCCAACATGCGTCATATCCTCAAAAAAGGCCGATCACCACAGCAACACAGTGCGGGTCATCGGCCTTATCGTATTGATTATTCGAACCTCAGTTAAGCACCACGGGCAAAAATTCGCGCCGCGCGTTCACTACCGGCATCGACCCCATGGTCATGCATCATCTTCATGCGTGCCTTAAGTGCTTTTTCCATGCTAATCGCCAAGAGCGAATCCACGACTTCACGCTTTTCGTTAAACCAACCCGCTCCGAGATGATTGGCTAAATGGTTCGCTAGCGAGAAGAATCGTTGCAAATCCCCACGCCCCAAATTCGACATTGGCACATCCAGTGTTAACTTCAATGTCCCGTCACCCACCATCGAAAGCGTAAAGGCAGGTTCTCGCGCCATCGGGTCCAAGCGATAGTCCCAACGGCCCGCATTGGGTTTAAAGCCTGCAGACTTTGCGACCAGACCCACGCGTTCAGCCGTCAACTGAATGTCTTCACTCATTGGAACAATTAACAAATTGACCGACGAATCGAAGTAGTCAATAAAGCGACGGGTATCGTCCGCACGCTGAGGCACCTTTTCCACATCGGTGGCTGTACGCACATCGACATCGTTGTGCATCGCGGCTTGTTCAAGCACTTGCAAGACTTTGGAGGCCGACACGGGATCGAGCATCGCAACGCGATTCGCCACCACCACAGCAACGACTAAATGCGAGGCCTCAATCGGCAAGTGTTTCGGTGAATAGTAAAGATTGTCGCGGCGGCTCTTGGCCCACAAGTTGATCTGTAACGGTAACTGCAATTCGGTTAATGCCAACCATAAGGATTGAATACCACCAATCGAAAATGCATGACCTTCTTGTGGCACTAATTCAAGCACCCATTGTACCCCTGGGTCCACAGGCGCCTTGGGGTGCCCCATCATTTCAAAGAGGGACTCTTGCGTCACTTGCGCGGCGCTTTCTTTTTCAATTTCCACATAGACGGGAGGAGTATCCGAGGGTTGACCTGCGCTATCGCGCATTTTCTGCTCATCCAAAAGTGGATCTTGCTTTTCAACCCCGTCCATGAGCACATCGACTTTCGAGCGCCCTAATCCTCGATCCTTATCGCGGATTTTTCGCTCTTCACGCTTAGAGCGCCAAAAGAAAATCGCAATAACCAAAAGTGCTGCGACAATTAAAATAATTTGAGTCTGACTCATGAAAATCCCGTCCTGTCCTCCCTCATCGAGAACCTCGAAGAGGACGCTCAAAAACTCGTACTAAAGAATCCGTTGCCCTACAAGGGCTCAAACTATCATTTTACCAAAGGAATGGCGAATGTACGCAGTCTTGCTTACCATTGGAGAGGATTTTTTCTTGGGCTTCAGTGGACGATAGGAAGCGATGGCGGGACGATTCCCGTCCGTTTCGACTAGTTAGCAATCCGAGCGGCTTCATCAATGTCAACGCTCACCACACGGCTCACCCCTGGTTCACGCATCGTCACCCCAATGAGGGCCTGCGCATACTCCATCGTGATACGGTGGTGGGTAATCATCAGGAATTGCGTTTCATGACTTTGTTCGCGACACATATTGGCAAGACGCGCTTGATTGGCTTCATCAAGAGGGGCATCGACTTCGTCCAGTAAGCAAAATGGGGCTGGATTGAGCTTAAACAAGGCAAAGACCAACGCTGTCGCCGTCAAGGCTTGTTCGCCCCCCGAGAGCATACGTAGGCTCGCATTTTTCTTCCCTGGCGGTTGGGCACGCACTTCGAGACCAGCGTTAAGGAGATCATCCCCCACCAGTTCTAAATCCGCATTACCACCACTGAAAAGTAACGTAAACGTTTCTTTGAAATGCCCGCGAACGCGATCAAACGTCTCACGCATGGTGCTACGGGTTTCCTGATCAATTTTGCGAATGGCTTCTTCGAGTAACCCAATCGCCTCCTGCAAGTCCGTCATCTGCGTGCGCGTCAGTTCAACGGTTTTCTGAATTTCCTGTAAATGCGCTTTTGCCGCATGATTAATCGGTCCCAATGCCTCAATCTCGGCCATGATACGCATGACACGGTTGCGTGCCCCTTGCGCTTTCGTTTTATCGGCAGCAAGCTGTTGCGCTAAAGCAATACGATCCACCCCCAGTTCATTTAACCGTTCGGAGAATTGCGTGCGCAAACCTGCCTTATTTTCCTCCTCCACACGCAACTGGCTAATCGTCTCTGTTAAAGGCAAAATGGCTGCCTGATGATTCTGTAAATCATCGACCCAACCTTGGCTCGCTTTTCGTTGCTCTTCAAGTAAACGATGCGCCTCGTTACGTTCGGCTTCAGCCACTTCAAACTCGCGCAATAGCCGCCCGAGTGCACCCGCTTTGAGACTCACCTCGAGTTGCGTTTTTTCCTCTTGGAGTTGGGTCAGTTTGTGTTCTTCTCGCGCAATATCTTCCACAATCAGCGTGAGCGACGTACTCAATTCCCGTGCACTACGCTCATTGGCTTCTTGCGATACCGTCAGTACCGCTAACTGCTGACGCGCTTGTGTCAGTTGCCGCTCTAACTGTTTGACGGTTTCGTCTTGGCGGGTGAGCGTAGAACGTGCTTCGTTGACAACACGCACCAACTTTTCGTGTTCCTCTTCAGCCTCATCCAGAGTGCTCCACAAGGTTTCCGAGCGGGCCTCTTCACGCGCCTTCGCTTCGGTCAGTTCCGCACGATCCCGTTTGAGGTCTTCGTTTCTTTGTTGCCAAACTTGGGCCTTTTCTTCCAATACCTTATAGGCGGTGTGGGCTTGGGCTTCTTTTTGGCGCCACTGATCACGTTCCCGCAAGGCGTCCTTTTGGGCTCCTTCCAGGCGCTCGACATCACGCCGGGCGGCATCGCGTTCGGCCATCAAACTATCCAACGCATTTTCTGCCGCTTCCAAATCGGCTCGCAGTCGCTCCACACGCAAGCGTTGGGTGAGCGTTTGCCCTGCGCCCGTTGCTTGAGCACTGTAGGTAATGCTCACTGGGGTCACCGTATCCCCTTCGGGGGTAATCAGCGCCTCTCCCATAGCCAATTGGGAACGTAAATGGAGAGCTTCCCTCAAGGACTCCACCACCCACATTCCCTCTAGCCACACATCAAGCGCCACACCCGCGGCCACGTTGGTTTCGCGTAACGTCACTTTCGAGCGTAAAGGCACCCAATTGGGGTGAGCGGAGGCGTCCCTCGAAGCACGGGGAACCTGCGTGACCTGACTATCTAAAAAACTCAACGCATGCGGGGGACGATTTTCAGTAAAGACAGCGGATTGCAATAAACGTAAAAAGATGGCTTCGCTTTTGGATCCTAAGACCACGTCAATCGCTTTTACCCAATCCTCATCGATCGTCATGACCTCATGAAGACGTCGTAACCCAATGAGTCCCTGCTCGGACTCAAACGTCTCAGCCGCCTCCTGAGCCTCACCCACCAAACTCGCCTCGAGGGCTTCCAGTTCGCCCACCATGGCTTTTTGCTGAGCCAAACTCTGAAAGTACGTTTCATCCGCACTTTGTTGACGACGACGGGCCGCCTCGAGTGCTTCAGTCGTCGTTTCGATCTGAGCCAAGGCGTCTTCGAGCTGGAATTGCGCCTGCGCTAATACCTCTTGGGTTCGCTCCAACTCCTCTGGGTCGGGCGCACTATAACGTTTGGCATTATCTTCGAGTCGCAGGAGGCGTTCCTCAAAGTCTTTCGCACGTCGCACGGCCTCCTCGCTATCGCGACGAAGTCCCTGTACGCGACGCTCCGCTTGACCGAGGGTCGCTTGTTTTGTTTGCATGTCGGCGTCGAGTGTTTCCAACCGCTCTTGCGCTTCGGCGTATTGTTCTTCACGAATCTCCAGTTCCGCTTCCAGCGTTTCCCGCGTTTGTGCGCTCTGCCCTTTGGAGTCCTGTAAGCGGGTCTGCTGTTGCAATAGCTCGGTATGACGCTCGCGTTTTTTCTCCACATTCGCCAGCGTACTGCGTAGATCGTTTTCAATCGCCTGAGCGCGTTCTAAGCGACGTTTTTCTTCACTTTCCTCAAGGGTGAGCGCTTTTTCCGCGGCACGCAACTGGACCAATTTTTGCTGCTCCACGGCTTCCAATGGAGCCAATTTGGCTTGGGCTTCGCGTAAACTGGCCTCCGCCCGGGATAAAGCCAGCTTTTCTGCGGCGAGCGCACTTTCCGCCTTGGCTCGATCTAGGCCAATTTTTTCAAGACTCTGTCGTACGTCTTCGTGCTGGATGAAATACCAAAGCCCCTCGGCTTGACGCTTCTCTTGATTGAGTGCCTCCCATTTGTCCACGACCTCGGCTTCCGTCTTTAAGCGAGCTTCTTCGTCGAGTTTGAGCGATAAGGCATCTTCGACTCGGGACAAATTGGTTTGTGTGGACGCGATCAATTGCTCGGTTTCACGACGGCGTTCGCGGTAAAGTGACACCCCTGCCGCCTCTTCCAAGTAGACCCGCAACTCTTCAGGTTTCGCTTTAATAAAGGACGAAATCATGCCTTGAGAAATAATGGCATAACTGCGCGGTCCTAACCCAGTGCCCATGAAAATATCGAGTACATCACGGCGGCGTACTTGTTGCTGATTGATGAAGTACTGCGACTGCCCATCGGACGTGACGACGCGCTTGACGGTTAACTCCGCGTATTCCCCCCAAGCCCCTTTGATCCGGCCATCTTCGTTACTCAGTAACAATTCCACGCTGGCACGCCCCAAGGGCTTACGAGCAGTGGAACCCGCAAAAATGAGCTCCTTCATGGAGCTCGAACCACGTAATTCCGATAAACGCGCTTCCCCCAACACCCAACGCACCGCATCAATGATGTTGGACTTACCACATCCATTGGGACCCACGATCCCCGTGAAGGGACGCTCCAGATCGACCGTAACGGGATCCGCAAAGCTCTTAAACCCAGCAATCTTGATATGGCGAAGTTTCACAGTGCTCTCCAGCGCGCATTTCGTTGGCGATTTATCCGTCGTGGCGCCCGTCAGGACAAAAAGAGAAAGATCTTACCCAGCAACCGTGCCTACCGATTGCCCTTGACCGCTATTTTAACCTCACTGCGACGTGAGGAAATCTTTATAATGAGCGCACCTAAGAAAAAAGCGCAATCGTCGCGCACTCTCCTCCGCAAAGGACAACGCTCTGGTGTTTGGCCCACTCAAGCGAGGACACCCTTACCACACGAATTTCCCCACTTAACCCTTAACGTTAAGGGGAATGAAAAGGAACGTTAATCCCAGCGCGACGAACCTACAATGCAAAGGACAAAACACTATGTACGAAATAGCCCCCCTGCTTGATGATCCGATTCGTAACCTCAAAACCATTCGTGACGTGTTTCGCTGGGCAATCAGTGAGATGGAAAATGCGGATCTTTCGTATGGGCACGGTTCCCCCAACTCTTGGGAAGAGGCAAGTTTTTTGGTTTGTCGCGGTTTAAAGTTGCCCTTTGAGCATTTTAATGACTTTTTGGATGCTCACCTCACGCAATCCGAACTCACCCGCTTGGTGCACCTGATCGATCGTCGTGTGCACGAAAAGTGCCCGGTGGCTTACTTGTTAAAAGAAGCGTGGCTCACCGAACACTCCTTTTATATCGATGAACGTGCGCTCATCCCGCGCTCCTTTATTGCCGAATTAATTGAAGAAGATTTTGCCCCTTGGGTGGCAGATCCCTATGAGGTCGGTAGCGTCTTAGATATGTGCACGGGGTCAGGGTGTCTCGCAATTCTGTTGCAAGGCATTTTCCCCAACGCTCAGGTCACGGGGGCAGATATTTCTGCCGACGCCTTAGAAGTCGCCAAAATCAATCGTGAACGCTATGACATGGTCGATACCCTCGAATTGGTTGAGTCCGACTTGTTCGCTCAGCTCGAAGGACGTCGTTTTGATTTGATCGTCTCCAACCCGCCCTATGTGACGGAAGCGAGCATGGAAGCGCTTCCGCAAGAGTACCGCCACGAACCCACCTTGGCACTCGGAGCTGGCGAAGATGGTATGGATGTGGTGCGTCGCTTAGTCCCTGAGGCTCGCGAGCATTTAAATGAGGGCGGCATGCTCATTGTTGAAGTGGGTGACAATGCCCAATATGTCGAAGCAGCGTTCCCTGGCTTAGAACTGACCTGGTTGGCGACTTCGGGGGGCGATGATCAGGTCTTCTTAGTGACAAAAGACCAATTGGATGCCTACTTTGGCGAATAGCTCAACACCACGCCCTGTTCGCTCCGAGGCGTTAGTGTGGCTTGCCAACGCTTAACGCGATCGTTTTCACCGATTCGGATGGGCTCTTCGGAGCCCATCCGACGTTTAGATTCCTCACCAAAACACTATGCTTAGGCTCAATAATGTTTCCCTCACGCGAGGTACCCGTGTTCTCTATTCTGGCGCCAACGCCCTTGCAAGCCAAGGGGACCGAGTGGGTCTAGTGGGTCCCAACGGGTGTGGTAAGTCCACGCTTTTCGCGGCCATTCTGGGCGAAATCAGCACCGAAGCCGGTGAAATTGAAGCCCCACGTCCTGCCCGTATCGCGCACGTCGCACAAAGTTTTAAAGTCGAGGACGTCAGCACGTTAGAGTTTGTGCTTGCGGGTCATGAACCCTTGATGCATGCCCGCCAAGAACTGGCTCGGGTGCTCGCTGCCAACACCAGTGAGCTCGATATCGCGCAAGCTCACGCCAACCTCGCTGAACTCAACGAGGGGGCGATCGTCGCCCAAGCACAAACGATTCTCGCGGGTTTGGGATTTAAAAATGAGGATCATACACGTGCGGTCAAAGACTTCTCTGGGGGGTGGCGTAATCGTTTGGCCTTGGCGCGAGCACTGATGCGCCCTGCCGATTTGCTCTTATTGGACGAACCCACGAACCACTTGGACATTGACTCCTTGATTTGGCTCGAAAACTGGCTACGCCACGTCGAAGCAACCGTGATCATCATTTCGCACGACCGAGAGTTTTTGGATCGTGCCGTCAGCACGATTTGGGCCATTGAAAACGATACGCTCACGGCGTATAGCGGCAACTACAGCGCCTACGAAGTACAACGCATTGAAAAAATGCGTCAGCAAAATGCGGCCGCCAAGGCCTATGAGCGTGAGGCAGCCCACCTCAGTGCTTTTATTGAACGCTTCCGCGCCAAAGCCACCAAAGCAAGACAAGCCCAGTCGCGCATCAAAATGCTCGAAAAATTGCAGGCTGTCGAACCGGTACGCGCTAAGCGCGAATGGCGCTTTGAATTTCCCGAGCCCGTACGTTTACCCGAACACCTCGTGGACCTCGAAGGGCTTTCGCTTGGTTATGAACCCGGGCAGCCCGTCATTAAAAATGCCACCCTTTCGGTACGTTCGGGAGAACGCATTGGCGTCTTGGGGGTTAATGGGGCGGGTAAGTCCACGCTTGTCAAAGGGATTGTTGGGGAGCTTGTGCCCCAAGCCGGTGAAATCCGACGCGGTCAAGGACTAGAGATTGGCTACTTTGCTCAGCATCAACTCGATCAGCTGCGTCCCCAAGACACCCCCCTTGAACATTTACGACGTCTAGCGCCCGACGTGCGTGAACAAGAATTACGCGACTTTTTAGGGATCTATCGCTTTTCGGGTGACTTTGCCACCTCGCTGGTGGGGCCGATGTCAGGCGGCGAAAAGGCTCGCCTAGCCTTAGCGCTGTTAGCTTGGAAAAAGCCCAATTTGTTGGTGCTTGACGAACCAACAAACCACTTAGACATGGAAACCCGTGAAGCCCTCACGATGGCCCTATCCACATACAGTGGTGCGGTATTGATTGTTTCCCACGACCGCCACTTATTGCGTGCCACAACGGACCGCTTGATTTTGGTTCATCAGGGAGAATTGACGGCGTTTGACGGTGACTTGGATGACTATGCAGACTTTGTCATTAATCACCGCAAAGAAATGACGCGTCAAGAAAAAGATGCTCAGCACGAGGATCGTGAACCCGTCATCAACAAAAAAGAAGCACGGCGCCTTGAAGCGCAAGAGCGGCAGCGTATTGCCCAATTACGTCAACCCTTGCAAAAAAAGTTGAGCAAAATCGAAGCCTCGCTCGCTCAATTGAATGGCCAGTTAGCTGAACTCGATACGCGTTTAGCGGATCCCGACTTTTACACCAAAACGCCGAGCGAAGAAGTAGCACTAGTCCTCAAAACCCATGGCGAATTAAAACCACAGATCGAAACCTTGGAAATAGAATGGCTCGAAGTAAGCGAAGCCATTGAGGCCATTGCCTAAGGATGCTCGTTGCTCGCTCAAGCGTTGGCTTGAGCGAGATGTCCACGCCACGACATTTTCCCTAGGTAATTTATCTTACTGATTTTCAAAGAATTTCTTGAGGTATTACCTTTGGAATTTGATTAAAGTCATGCGAGAATACTTTCACCGATTGATGAACTTCCTTGCGTTGGCAGCGATAGGCTCCACCGGACGTTCTCTAAAAAAATAAAGAAAGGAAAACTCCATCATGGCTCTCAATAAGCGTACTTTTCTCCAAGCTGTTTTAGGTTTAGCTGTTGCAAGCACTTTAGTGCTCACGGGTTGCTCGCAAAAAGAAGCCCCCAAGTCCATTAAGGTCGGTGTGACCGCTGGTCCCCACGCCGCCATCGTTAACGCGGCTGCTGAAGTAGCCAAAAAACGGGGGCTCGAAGTGAAAGTGGTCGAATTCACCGATTACTTGTCACCCAATAAGGCCTTGGCCGAAGGTTCGTTGGATGCGGACGTCTTCCAACATCAGCCCTTCTTGGATAACTTCAATGCTCAGCAAAAGACCAATTTGGTCAAGATTAGTGACGCCGTCGTGCAGCCGATGGGCTTTTACTCCAACAAAGTTCACAAGCTTGAAGACGTTCCTCAAGGGGCGACCTTCACCATCCCGAATGACCCGTCGAATGCTGGTCGTGCTTTACTCCTACTGCAAGCCTCGGGCTTAATCAAAGTGAAGCCGGGCTTAGGTTCGAAGACCACCGTGGCCGACATTACCGACAATCCTAAAGGGCTCAAGATTCTCGAGTTGGAAGCGGCTCAGTTGCCGCGTAGTTTGGATGACGCCACGGTGGCGGTGATCCCGATGAACTACGTTTTAAGCGCTGGATTGAAGGCTAAGGATGGTTTCTACTTTGAAGACACCAAGGCTCCCTACGCCCTCATCATTATGGCGGCTCGTCCCAATAATGCTCAGGATCCGAACGTCAAGGCCTTCGTTGAAGCGTACCGTTCGCCTGAAGTCAAGGCCTTTATTGAGAAAACCTTTGACGGCGCTGTGCGTCCGACTTGGTAATCCCACCTAAGAAAAAACACCACAAAAAAGAGCCCGTTACGCTCCAGCTTTGAGGAGGTAACGGGCTTTCTGATTTAGCGCTGAGGAATCAAGGACTTGAGTTTTGCTGACAGGAGCAACACAATCAAGGGAGCCCCCATCACCACAGCGAAAGCACCTCGCAGTCCTAAGTGTTCCGAGATCGTCCCAATCACTGGTGGCCCGAGTAAGAACCCAAAAAAGGAAATGGCCGAGACCATCGAAATCGCTGCCGAGGGACTGACTCGCTCGGAACGACCTGCCATCGAATAGCAAATGGGGGCCACAGCAGCCATACCAAAACCCACTAAGCCACTACCAATCATGGCAGGAATTAATTGCGGGAAAAAAACGATCAACGCCAACCCCAGCGTCATGGAGAACGCCGAGATCCGCAACACCAACACTTCCCCGTAGCGGTTTATAAAACCGTCCGCAATAAAGCGTGCGGAGACCATCGCAATCATGCACATGAGATACCCAAGACGTGCCGAGAACCCCTCTTCGTGCAACACCGACACAAAGTAGACCGAGTTCCAGTCATACATTGATCCTTCGACAGCCATGGCACCAAAGCCAATGATGCCTAAGAGCACCAGTAGCAGGTCTGGTAACACCCACCGATGACGTGTGAGTCCCGTATGGGCCACTTGTGCATCCGGATCTTCACGCATTAAGTGTCGACTGGTAAACCACGTGATGGCGAGCGCTAGGAGAAAAATCAACGCAAAATGCACGACGGAGTGCACATGAATACCCGCTAAGGCGCCTCCGATGAATCCGCCGATCACACCGCCCAGCGACCAACAGCCATGGAATTTCGCCATGATCGAGCGTTTATAACGGTTTTCCACAGCGATGGCCTGCGTATTGACAGCAATATTTAAAAGGCTATTGAGTGCACCAAAAACGACCAACGTCGCAAAAAGCATCCCGTAAGAGTTGACCCACCCCAAGAGCACCAACATCCAGGGGTAACCCAGCATTCCTAAGATGACCATCGCACGTGAGCCAAACCGTTTCACGAGTTTCGGTGTCACCAGCATGGAAGGAAATTGACCAATCGGAGCAGCAAAGAGTGCAATCCCGAGGGCCGCATCACTTAACTGAAGGGAGGCTTTGATGTCTGGGATACGGGATGCCCAACTCGCAAAGACGACGCCCAGAACAAACATTCCTAAGCTCACCGCTAGGCGGTTCCAGGCCTTCTCTTCATGAGGAATAAACGGCTGTAATGCAGAGGGTATCGACATGGAGACAAATCAAATGACAAAAAACAAGGGTTAACCCTAAGGTCCACCATTCTGGCACTTTTCTGTGTTGTCAGTTTCAGGAATCACCTACTCTTTGACTTGAGCCAAATGTGAAGACTCATTGCGTCAACCAACGCAGAAAATCCCCTAGAATTAAGCAAGTCTAAGCGGAAACGCTATTCACAGGAGGCAAGAAGGAAGAAAAAATGACAATTGATAAAGATTGGTTTGCCGCAACCTTAGCCGACGCCCATGAAGCCCTCAGCGAAGCGCTCGATTCGCTGGAAAATGGCGATATGGAAGACGCTGAAGAAGTACTCAATCAAAAAATTCTTCATGTCTACGCCAAACTTAACTACGCCGTCAACACGGCAGAATTAGGAGCGAGTGCCTTGGAAACAATGGATGAGGATCAACTCATTGCTTACCCCGAAACGCTCCCCTTTTTCTACGATCCTGCTCCACAACCCGAAGGGCATAAAACCTCGGAAGCGCAATGGCGTAGCCGTGATGCCTACGCCGACGGGGACGGTAATGGGTATGGTGATGGAGGGGACGGAGATGGTGGTGAATAAGCCACGTTGCGTTTCGTTAACACACGGCTCCTTAACGCTCACCGCACACCGCTAAAAAAAGAGCTCGCCCTTGTGGGTGAGCTCTTTTTATTGGAGTCCCTCTTTCAAGGGTTACTCGCGTTGGCACGAGAGGCTAATTCAAGACTTCCCCTTCTTCATAAGGTTCGGAATTCAAATCGCCTTCCATGGCGGTCACCACCACTGCAGAGGCCGCGTCACCCACGACGTTAATCGAGGTACGGATCATGTCTAACACACGGTCAACCCCAGCGATCAAAGCCACAGCTTCGAGCGGAATCCCGACTTGCGTGAAGATGATCGTCGTCATGATCAACCCCGCCCCAGGAACACCCGCGGTTCCCACTGCAGCCAACACCCCCATCAACACGATCGTCACTTGCGACGTCACCGTGAGGGGTAACCCATACACTTCCGCCGCAAAGATCGAGCACACACCCATGTAAATGGCCGTACCATTCATGTTAATCGTGTTACCCAACGGGATGGAGAACGAAGACACTGCCTTCGTAGCCCCCAAGCGACGCGTCGCATTTAAGTTTGCGGGCAAGGCAGCGGCCGACGAGCAAGTCGTAAAGGCCACGAGCCACGGCTCGAAAATCCCGCTCAAGAACGTCTTCACGGGAATCTTGGCAAAGATGCGGACCATCGGGATCAAGATAACGACCACGAAGAAGACCGTCGCCAAGAAGGACGAGAGAATCAGTTTACCGAGCGGTAAGAGCACCGCCAAACCATGACGGCTCACCGTAAAGGCGATCAAACCAAACACCCCAATCGGAGCAAAACGCATCACGGTACCCGTCACGCGGATCATCACGTCGCCCACGATTTCGAAGAAGCGCAACACGGGTTTACCGCGTTCACCCAAACTCGAAAGGGCAAACCCAAACATCACCGCAAAGAAGATGATCTGGAGCATGGACCCCTTGGCTAAGGCTTCCATCGGGTTAATCGGCACAATGTCCAATAACGTTTGCACTAAGGGCGGAGGCACCACTTGCTTGGCCTTCAAACCTTCGGTCGATAGATCCAAACCGACACCCGGCTGAATAAAGGACGAGAAAATCAAACCGACTGCCACCGCAATAGCCGTCGTAATGGCATAGATCACCAGGACCTTTAAGGCTACACGACCCAATTTCGAGGTATCCGAAATCCCAGCGGCCCCCGCAATAATGGTCGCAATCACCAACGGAACCACGACCATGCGAATCAATCGAATAAACAAATCGCCCAAGGGTTTTAACCACGTCTGAGCGATGGAGGAATCGATCATGGCGCCGACAATGATACCGAGCACAAGGCCGATTAACATTTGCCATGCCAATCCGAACTTTTTGTTAGAGGACATTTTTTCTCCACCCTTTAGTAAAAATTGTCCGATAGGTAAAGTCTAAAAGGAAAGAATAGGAAACCTAAAATGGTAAAGGCCCCCGTATTATTTCCCTTGGATCATTGTATTCCGTTGACTTTTACCTTCGACTAGAGATAAACCCTTAGGTGAGTGGAGGACTTGCCTACGTTACAGGCAGAAAAGTGCAGAAATGAACGAAAATCTTAGGGTATTTGATACGCGTCAAATGTGCATCCAATACTTTTTAACTATCAAAACGAATAATCGTCTAGTTATTTTCAACAAACCCACCACCTCCGAACGAAGCAATCTGAAGGACTGCAGAGGTATCGCTTATTCCTTGTTCCTATGAACTATTGGCTAGCACTCAGTTTTTTTGTGGCCTTTGGTGGATGTTTCTTGTTCAGCCATGTCGCCCAAATCCCCGCAATTAAAATAATCACAATCCCGAGCGCACTCTGCCAGCCTATCGGCTCCGCAAAAACCACTACACCAATGCCCGATGCAAAAATGATAGCCGTGTATTGAAAGCACGCCGTCAATAACGTCGACTCACTCCCCCAGGAGCGTGTCATGCAGAGTTGCGCCAACGTGGCGGTTACCCCAATACCCAAGAGAGCGGGAATGTTGTGCCAATGTAGTGGAGTGAATCCTCCTGCGAGCAACACTTGCCCCAAGGCCCCCCAAACGGTTCCAAAAAGCGTGAAATAAAACACGATACGCCACTCGGGTTCACGCATCGCACTCAACTGTTTAATCTGGAAATAGGCAAGTGCTGCGAAAAAGCCACTCGTTAACCCCACTAAGGCGGGCACCTCTTGCCCAGCGTGTAATTCGGGCTTAAGAACCAGCACCACCCCAAGGAAGCCTAAGAGCACGGAGAGGACCGTCGTGGCCCGAACGGGATGACCATTTTTAAATCCGAGCACCGTCACAATGAGGGCCATATAGAGCGGACTCGTATAGTTGAGCGTCATCGCGGTTCCCAAGGGCAGACTTCCGATGGCAAAAAACCAAATCGTCATGCCGAGCGTGCCCAAAAAACTGCGTTTGATGTGAGCCCACGCCAGAGGCGTTTTCACCGATTGATGGCGGCTTTTGACCCAGAGAAACATCACGATAACGCCAAAAAGGGAGCGGTAAAACACCAGTTCCATGGTGCTGAAATCTTGCGCTCCCCACTTTGTGAAGGCAGCCATCACTGAAAATAGGAACGCAGCAAGGAGCATCCAAAAGCTTTTTTGCATAATCGGTTTTTTCAGAAGGTTATTAGGCACGAAAAACTCGTTAATATTCTACCTGACGGCTAACGTCGCTACGATGGATGTTGCGCTGTGGACAGAAACCACACCGAACTCACCCTCTATGCATGGCTTGGTTTCGGGCTTAAAATGCCCGAGAGTCCCACCCATAGCATGAGGCACTTTTTGAAAGGAAACGATATGACCGAGACGTTTAAAGCGATTGACACCATGACCTTTGAAGAAGCGATTGAAGAACTGGAAACCATCACCAGTAAACTGAGCGAGGGATCCCTGTCGCTACGCGATTCGGTCAAGAGCTATGAACGCGGTGTGGCCTTGATTAAGTTTTGTCGTCAAGAAGTACAATTAGCCCGTGACACCATCGCAACAATTGAAGACGATACCCCTAAAAATACCGAAGTCCGTGAGCCAGAACCGACGGAGGATCCTTTTGGCCCGTTCTAAGGAGACAATCACATCATGACAAATGAGGCTTTAACGTTTGAACAATGGAGCCATGAGCGTGCCAAACATTTTGAGTGGTACGCGGATCATCGCCTCCCGGCCGTGGGTCAAATGCCTGCCCGTCTGGTAGGAGCCATGCGCTATGCACTTTTAGGAGGGGGAAAACGTGTGCGTGCCCTCCTCTGCTACGCAGCAGGCATGGTCAGTGAAGCCCAACACGAAGCCTTGGATGCGGCAGCCTTAGCACTGGAGTCTATTCATGCATACTCCTTGGTGCATGATGATATGCCTGCCATGGATAACGACACGTTGCGTCGCGGAAAACCCACGGTTCATGTCCAGTATGGCGAAGCCATGGCACTCTTGGCGGGGGATGCGCTACAAACTCAAGCCTTCGAAGCCCTAGATACTCCCGTCCTTAACGTGGCTACCCAAGCACGCCTCATGGCAACACTCGCTCGAGCCGCGGGGGTAAGGGGCATGTGCGGTGGTCAAGCCCTTGACTTGGCCATGGTGGGCACCCACCCGACGATCGACGCGCTCGAACGGATGCAAGCCTTGAAAACCGGTGCACTGATTCGCGCTGCCGTCCTCATGGGAGCGCAAGCGGGACACTGGGAAACGTTGAGTGATATTACGCGTGCCTCGCTCGTTATCTATGCCGATCGCTTAGGGGTTGCGTTTCAAGTGGTGGACGACATTCTTGACTGTACCCAAGACAGTGCCACGCTTGGGAAAACCGCTGGTAAAGATGAAAAAGACGATAAGCCCACCTGGGTGTCCCTATTAGGACTCGAGCAAGCCAAAGCCCATGCACAAACCTTGCATGAAGAGGCGCTCAACGCACTGAAAGCCATTGAAGATGATCCTGCTGTGACGGCAGGTTCCACACAACGCCTCGCGCAAATTGCCGACTATGTTGTGCTACGTAACTACTAATACCAGCCCAAAAGAAGGCTAGTCAACGTGGCGAAACTGTGCGACCATATAACTACTCGTTCCCCAATTAAAAAAAAGAGATAAGCGCTGTGTCGGATTTTCCCTTACTCGAAACCATTAATGACCCTACCGCTTTGCGCCAATTAGATGAAAAAGAACTCCCGCAGCTCGCTCAAGAGCTCCGAGACTTCATGGTGCAATCCGTTTCCAAGACGGGGGGTCATCTGTCAAGCTCACTCGGTGCGATCGAACTTTCCATCGCCCTGCATCGCGTTTTCAACACGCCTGACGATCGTCTCATCTGGGACGTGGGGCATCAGGCCTACGCCCATAAGATCCTCACCGGTCGCCGTGAACAGATGGGAACGTTGCGCCAGAAAGATGGATTGTCTGGGTTTCCCAAACGCAGTGAATCCGAATACGACGAATTTGGCACGGGGCACTCGTCCACCTCCATCTCTGCAGCACTGGGGATGGCCATTGCTGCGAAACTTGAAGGTCACAAAGATCGCTGGCACATTGCCGTTATTGGCGATGGAGCCTTAACGGGTGGCATGGCCATTGAGGCGTTAAATGATGCTGGCTTTTATAAGCAGGACGTCAAACTCTTAATCATTCTCAATGACAATGACTGCTCCATTTCCCCTCCGGTGGGAGCACTCTCGACCCATTTAGCTCGTATGGTGAGTACTCGAGCCTATTTGGAAGCGCGAGAAATTTCCAAGAAGATGCTCAAGCCCGTTCCCGGACTCTGGAACATTGCTAAACGTATGGAACAGCAGGCCATTTCGTTTATGAGCCCTCCCTCGAGTTTGTTCTCGAATTTTGACCTCAACTACTATGGTCCTATTAATGGGCATGATATTCATAGTTTGATTGAGGTACTCACCAACCTGAAACAAAATAACTGTCCCTGTGTGTTGCATATCGTGACGCAAAAGGGACATGGTTATGAACGAGCCGAACGCGACCCCACTACCTACCATGGGGTTGGGAAGTTTGACCCATCCGTTGGCATCGTGAGCTCTGGCACGTCCTCGGCACCCACATACACTCAGGTCTTTAGTCAATGGATTGAAGAAAAAGCCAAAGCGGATCCTCGTCTGTATGCCATCACCCCTGCGATGCGGGAAGGCTCCGGACTCGTGAATTTTGAAAAAATGTTCCCAGATCGTTACCGTGACGTCTCGATTGCTGAACAACACGCTGTCACCTTTGCTGCAGGGCTTGCCTGTGAAACCGTCCGCCCAGTGGTTGCCATCTATTCCACGTTTATGCAACGTGCTATGGACCAAATCATTCATGATGTGGCATTACAAAACTTGCCCGTCTTGTTTGCGGTAGACCGTGGGGGCTTGGTCGGTGCAGATGGTGCTACACACCATGGCTTTTTTGATATTGCCTTTTTGCGCAGTATCCCCAATATGACGGTCATGACGCCGTCAGACGAAAACGAATGTCGTCTCATGCTCAATACGGGCTACGAACTCGGAACACCTGCCTCAGTGCGCTACCCACGTGGTAAGGGGCCTGGGGTGCTACCCGTTGCTGAACTGAGCGAAACCATTCCCATTGGCAAAGCCCGCCAGTTACGCCACGGCGAACGCGTCGCCCTCTTGGGGTTTGGCTCGATGACGAACCGACTATCAGCAGTGGCGGACACACTCAATGCCACCCTTTATGACATGCGTTTCGTGAAACCCATTGATAAGGACGTAATTAAACGGGTCGCACGTGACTACGAATTGATTGTTACTGCCGAAGAAGGGGTATTGATGGGAGGCGCAGGCAGCGCGGTTTTGGAAGTCCTAGCTGATGAAGGACTCACTACCCCAGTATTGCGCTTGGGGCTTCCGGATGAATTCATCGAACAAGGTACCCAAGAGGAATTACTCGATCACGCTGGATTATCCGTAGAAACGATGATTGACAAAATTCAAGCACGACTCGCCCAACACTAACCAGACGGGTTAATCAATAGCGCCTAAGTGAATGAACACTTAGGCGCTTTTCCCGTCTTTATCAAAGAAAAGTTAAGTATCTCTACTCTCGCAGGCGAAAGCCTG
>CAJJMF010000015.1 GCA_905192805.1 uncultured Sutterella sp.
AATAACGCAGGAATCCTGCAATCTTGGCACTATCCGTAATGCCCAAACGAATCAGCGATTTTGCTCTTGGTGGGTTTTCTGGGGGCAGCACTGTGGCTTGTGGGTGCAATGCCTGAACGTGTGGCGAACACAACGTGGCACTTTTTCTCCGAACGTTTTGGGGTACTCGACTTAGTGCAGCTGATGCTCTTAGTGGGCATTACCTACATTATTGGCCCCGATATGTTTAGTCGTACTTTTGCTGCCAAATCGACCGAGGCAGCACGCCGGGCGACGTGGTTGGCGGCGCCTTTGATGGTGCTCTTTTCGGTCGTGATTACGCTACTCGCCTTAAGTAATTTGGAGGCGAAGCAGCCCATTGGCGACTGGTTAGGAAGTGCCTCTGCACTGCCCTTTATCCTGAAGGCGATGTTGGCGCTGGGGCTCATCAGTGCATTGAGTGGCTCGGCCGATACCGTCTTACTCTCCGCTGCAGGCATCATTGAGCGTGACATTCTGGGGGGTAATCGAACTCGTGTGATCCAGTGGCTCGTGTTTGCTATGGGGATCCTGGCCGCCCTTACGGTATTCGTGGAAGGGAACATCATCAAATTGCTCTTAACGGGGTATGCCTTTTACGTGCCTGGCGTTGCTATGCCCTTATTGGTGTCGCTCTTGTTGCCCGAACGACCCCTGCAGACCAGTGTTTGGCTCGTGGGGGCGTTATTGGGTGGGTTGTGCGGATTGGGTGCCAACTTTTTTGGAGCCAGTTATTTCACACTCATCGGCATGGCGATATCAGCGCTGGGCGCCTTGGCCGCATGGGTTTTCCCGAAACGCGGTGTGCTGGTGAATAACTAGCTCTACCCTGTCACAAGAACTATCCCGTGTGGAAGCTTGAAATAACGACCTGAGGTTTGCTAAAGTTCAGGGCAAACCTTATTCGCGTGGAATTGTGCATGACCGCTGGGTCAATGACAATCAGGGGCCCTGTTTTGCAGTGTGGCCGGCATGCGAATTGTGATCAATCTGCGTCCCTGAAACCAGAAAGAGTATCGGGGACGCTAAGCGCGTATATCGCGCTTTTTTGTGAGAAATGAAACGATGAAGATTTTGGTTGCTGTCAAGCGTGTGGTAGACGCCAAGATTAAAGTGCGTCCGCTCCCTGATGGATCGGGCGTGGATACTAAACTCGCGAAAATGGCGTTAAACCCCTTCGATGAAATTGCTGTGGAAGCAGCAGTGCGACTGAAGGAAGCGGGCAAAGTGGACGAAGTGGTTGCGGTTACGGTCGGACCACAAAAGGCGGTGGATCAGCTTCGTGTGGCGATGGCCATTGGAGCCGACCGTGGTATCCATGTGCTCACGGATGAGGACTTAGAACCGCTCGCTGTGGCCAAAGTCTTGAAGCACTTTGTGGAGCGTGAACAACCGCAACTGTGCCTCTTAGGCAAACAAGCGATTGACGATGACTCCAATCAAGTTGGTCAGATGCTCTCGGCCTTAATCCAATCCCCCGTAGCGCCGGCAGCCAATCAAATCGATGTGGTGGACGGGCGTTGGCTCGTGACGCGTGAAACCGAAGGGGGTACGCAAACGGTGTCGCTTGCTATGCCTGCGGTTGTCACGGCCGATTTACGCTTGGCTCAACCCCGTTATGTAACGTTGCCCGCTATGGGTAAAGCCCGTAAGAAACCTGTTGAAGAGGTGGCACTGGATTCCTTAGGGATTGCAACCGCTCGCCGTGTTCGTACGGTCTCGGTTTCGCTTCCGGCGGAAAAAGCGGCGGGTGTCATGGTGAGTTCGGTCGATGAACTCTTGGATAAATTAAAGAACGAAGCGCATGTGCTCTAAGAGGAAACCACGATGACTGCTCTACTGATTGCTGATCACGACAATATTTCACTTAAGCCCTCGACGGCTCAAGCTGTGAGCGCTGCGTTGCAAATGACTGACACGGTCGACGTGTTGGTAGCAGGCAATGGGTGCGAACAGATTGCCCACGAAGCCGCCAAAATTACTGGGGTCCGCACGGTCTATTTGGTGGAACATCCGCAGTTAGCACATGAATCCCCTGAAGTGCTGGCCGATGTGGTGGCTAAGGAATGCGATGGGTATAGTCATGTGCTCTTTGTGGGGAACTTAGTCGGTAAGGCGGCAATGCCACGTCTGGCTGCGCTCAAAGACATTTCGCCTGTTTCCGAAATTCTTGCCGTAAAAGGACCAAAGACATTTGTACGTGGCATTTATGCCGGATCCTTATTGGCAACGGTTGAAGTCGATGAACCGGTCGTGATTGCCACGATTCGTACGACCGCCTTTGAACCGAGTCCCATGGGCGGCTCGGCCACGGTCGAAGAACTGATGACGACCGCTCCCTTTGAGGGGTCGCGTTTTGTGAGCTTCAACGAAACCAAATCCGATCGTCCCGAATTGGTGTCAGCCAAATTAGTGGTGGCTGGCGGGGCAGGGCTCTACGATGAAGCCGGTTTCAAAGCGCTTGAAACGTTTGCCGATAGTGTGGGCGCTGCCATTGGGGCGACCCGCAACGCGGTCGATATGGGATTGTGTCCTAACGATTGGCAGATTGGCCAGACCGGTAAGATGATTGCGCCACAGCTCTATTTTGCCTTTGGCATTTCAGGAGCGATGCAGCACACGGCCGGTATCAAAGATGCCAAGGTGGTGGTCGCTATTAACAACGATCCCGAAGCGCCCATTTTTGAAGTAGCCGATTATGGGCTCGTAGCCGATGCCTTAACGGCCATGCGTGAATTGCAGGCCAAGATGGCCAAATAAGCAAGAAATCCCGCTTGAGACGATTCGAAGTCGTCTCAAGTGACGATTCTTCAAGGCTTTAGACTTGCATTCGTCCAGAAGATTGACTAAAATTCTTCACTTTCCGTCAAGGTGACTTGGTCCCTGAAAGGGATCCAGTAAATCCTTGTGTTTTATTCAACCGAAGTTCTAGAGGTAGACTCATGGTTATTATTCGTCTCGCTCGTGGTGGCTCCAAGAAGCGCCCCTTCTATAGCATCAATGTTTGTGACTCCCGCGCTCGCCGCGATGGTCGTTTTATCGAACGCATCGGTTACTACAACCCGATGGCCGCTGGTCAGGCTGTGAGCTTGAGCGTCAACAATGAACGCTTGGCTTACTGGCAGAGCCAGGGTGCTCAGCTCTCTGACACCGTTGCTCGCCTCGTGAAGTCCCAGAAGGTTGCCTAATTTAGGTTCCCCTCGAAGCGATTAATGCGATAAAACCCAACGTGTTTTATCCGACCCTGGCACGATAGGGGGACAATTCATCGTGTGAAACAACCCCGCTCAGTACTCTAAGCGCGGACTTATTAAGAAACGGACGTGCCTCTCGTGTCCAGCACATCGGTTCCTTTCTTAAAGAAGAAGTTCGGTATCTACACTTAGAAGGAAGGCGGGGTTATTTTTATCCGCGTTTTTTGTTAGCTAAGACGAAAAGACCACGCGCAACGAGCGTGCACTCGCACTTTCAATACGGTACTCGATCGGTTGATTGTTGTACGTGACCCCTTTACGATAGAGCTTAAAGAGTGGGGCCCCGATAGCAAGCCCTGTTTTAGTCGAAAGCTCTTCATCCACACGATCCTGAATCAAGTAATCACGCACCTGCGTAATCACGATACCGGTCGACTCTTCGAGGATTTGGTAAAGGCTTCGGTTACTGACCTCAAAGAGCGCTGGCGTGAGCCCAGTGATAACCCGAGCGTCGAGGTAGACCTGATCGAGTCCACAGCATAGCGGATCCCGTTCGTTGCAGAGTACCCGTTCAATATATAAAACAGGACTATTCACAGCAATATCGAGCGCTTGAGCCACCACGGGAGAGGCGGGTTGCGTTTCAAAGCAAATGGGCCGTGGTTTCCAATGGATGATTTGTCCATCGAGGGTCATAAAGCGCTGAAAGCGATTCCAATAGGGCCCTTTGTTATAGGACCTCACAAAGGTTCCTGAGCCCTGAACAGCCATTAGAATCTCATCGTCAATCAGTTTTTCGATCGCTTTACGCACGGTCCCTACGCTGACTCCAAAGAGTTGTGCGAGCTTCACTTCACTCGGTATGGCTCGGTCTTTTGACCAGTCACCTTGGGCAATACGTTGCTCGATGGAGCGAGCGATCTGAAGGTAGAGCGGGAAACGCGTCGTCATGGCAAATGGGCGAGAAAAGGTGAAACGAACCGTTCAAGTCTAACCGAGTACGGAAGTGTCTGGGCAAAAAAAGAACCGCTCAATGTCAAGCACTGAGCGGTTCTTCTGGATCGGATCAGTTCGATCGAACCAAAGATTAGTTCTTACGAACGAGGCGTTCCTTAATACGGGCAGCCTTACCAGAGCGATCACGCAAGTAGTAGAGCTTGGAACGGCACACATCACCGTGACGCTTCACTTCGATCGAAGCGATCGTCGGGGAATAGAGCTGGAACGTACGTTCCACGCCTTCGCCGCTCGAAATCTTGCGGACGATGAACGAGGAGTTGAGACCACGATTACGACGAGCGATGACCACGCCTTCGAAGGCCTGGACGCGCTTACGGGAACCTTCAACCACGTTGACGTTCACGACAACCGTGTCACCAGCGCGGAATTCGGGGATGGTCTTGTTGGCCGTCATGCGGGCCATTTCTTCCTGTTCGAGAATCTCGATAAGATTCATTTTTTTCTCCGTAACCATCATCATGCGGTCTAATATTGAGAGTCCGTAGACTCACCGCCGAGAGGATGGAAAGTTTTAAAGTTAAATGTTAATCCTTCGGAATCCAACCGGCTTTTTTAAGCCAAGCATAGTCGGCTTTGCTGAGCAGACCCGAAGAATGGGCCATATTAATCAAATCGGGGCGATTTTGCAAGGTAAAACGCAAACTTTCCTCACGTGTCCATTGGGCGATGTGAGCATGATGCCCTGAGAGCAATACTTCAGGTACAGCCATACCGCGCCAAACCTCGGGGCGCGTATAGTGGGGAGCGTCGAGTAACCCGGTTTTAAAGCTCTCATCTTCGTAGGAGAGGGTTTTAATGGCCCCAGGCAGTTGGCGAACAATGGCATCCATGAGCGCACAAGCTGGGATTTCCCCTCCTGAGAGCACAAAGTCCCCAAGACTCACCACCTCATCGACATGTGTTTGTAGGAATCGTTCATCAATGCCTTCATAGCGCCCACAGAGAAGCACCATATCGTCTTGACGGGCGACCCACTCACGTACCATCGCGTCATTGAGCACTTTACCGTTGGGCGCGAAGCTCACGACTTTACCTTGATTACCTGAACGACGGATGGCTTCGAGCGTTTTGGCCAGTGGCTCGGCCATCATCACCATGCCAGGACCTCCCCCGAAGGGACGGTCATCAACGGTGCGATGGGCGTCCTCAGTCACCATGCGTGGATTCCAAGTGTGGCACTCCCAAAGGCCGCGCTTTTTCGCACGTGCCGTAATACCACAGTCCGTGACGCTCGCAATGATTTCGGGGAAAAGGGTAATGACATCAAATCGCATTATGAGGCTCGCTTATCGCCATTCGGGATCCCAGTCCACGGTAACCGTGTGGGGATCACTGTCGGTATCAATGCTGATCAAGTACACATCCTTGACAATCGGAATCATGAATTGGGCTTTTTTCCCATCTGCTTTACTGTATTCGACTTCAAAGAGATCTTGTACGCCATTAGAACTCACTCGGACAATATGCCCTAAGAGCGTACCCGCACGGTTCACCACCTGTGCCCCAATCAGATCCACCGCATAAACTTCATCTTTACCGGCATCGGGGAAGTCCTCGCGATGAACATAGATCGTGCCACGAAACGTTTCGGCGACTTCCTTATTGTCGCAACCTTGCCATTTAGCAATCAGACCATTGCCATGAGGGCGAACGGCTTCAATGGTAAGTTCGCGTGCTTCGCCAGCTAATGGCACTAAGACCCAACGGCGCACTTTTCGGAGCACGTCTCCCGAAGAGACTAACTGAATGCGTACCCAACCGCGAAAGCCATAGGCTCCCGCCGTGCGCCCCAGTTCGACCAATTCATCCATGCCTAAATCCTTTAAAACAAAAACGATGGCGTTGAATCGGGACTTGTCGGCATGCCCCGAGGCCATCGGTGGGTGTAGGTTAACGTGTGTCCTCGATGATACACAAGAACGAGGGAAGTCGGCGACTGGAGACGAAAAAAACGGAGTCTGCTTTCTTGGCAGACTCCGCTGATAACCATGAAGGCGACAAACGCGCTACATCAGGATATAAAGGAGCACGAGTGCAACAAGCATCACTGGAGCGGTGCGCTTCACAATGTCAACAGGGCTCACGCCTGCGATGCCTGCGACGAGAATCATGCCGCCAGCAATCGGGGAGGATTGCCGACCAAAACTTGCCGCCATCGCCGCTAAGTAGCCCAATTTTTCTGGAGAAAGCCCAAATTGCGTAGCATGCGGGGTTACGGCCTCGTTAAACGCAAACGCTGCCGCATCCCCAGACCCTGTCAAAACCCCTAAGAGATAGGGTCCTATGGAGCCTCCCAATTTCGCCACGGATTGAGCGTGGGTCAGATAGTCGATGAACACATCGATCACGCCCGCGGATTTCAAACCCGCTGCAAACACACCCGCAGCAATAATAATCCCTAAGATATTGCCATATCCTTGACCCATGCCATCAAAGAAGCGCTTCACCACCGATTCGGGGGAAGTGCGAGTAATGACGATGGCATAGATGGTTCCAATAATCATTGCAGTAGCTACACTCATTTTGAGTTGTGGGGCAAGCAATGAAGAGGTGATCAGCACGATCACGGGGACCAAGGACGCTAGGGCATAAAGCACATTCGGTTTCTCGGGCAACTCCGAATGGGAGGCAACGTCCATTTCGGCAATGCGCTCAGTACTCATAGACTGCTCTTGATAGTCTTTAAGCAAGAGACACACTAGGGTCAGGCCTACAACAACCAGTAAGGAAAGGCCGATGGTTACTGGGGCATGACCTCCGATAAATTGCATCACCTCCATGTTGGATAATTTGGCAATAAAGACGTTGTGTGAGACGCCGGGGTTTAAAAAAGCCGGAGAAATCGAGGCAACAACCGCGGCAGCCGCGGCAACGGGTTTAAAGCCAGATCGTACCAGCAAGGGTATGAGCGTCGGGGCGACTGCTGCACAACATCCCGCCGTGGAGGGAATCGCGATAGCGACAATCCCTGTGACGATCATGCTTGCGGGAAGTAAAAAAATCCCTAAACGCTTTAAGGGTTTGGTGAGTAGCGCCACCAAATGCAAGTCACATTGGGTGAGCGACACCACCCCAGCAAACCCCATCGCCGAGCAGATGGCAATGATGAGTGCCGGGTTGGTCATGGACTTGTCGAATTGCTGTAGTGCGAGCAACGGCTTCATCGACAGCAAAGCCATGACTAAACCCGAAGTCAATAAAACAAGGCGTGTTTCGTAGCGCTTAATGAGCGCCCAAACGGTAATGATTGTGATGGCAATGGCCATCCAAAAGGACCAACTCATAGCAGACTCCTAGAGGGTTCAAAGAAGGAGGGTTCGCCATTACGCGTTAATCTGGCGCACCAACTCCGTGAGCATTGCGAGTGCCAAGGGAAGCGTTTGGGTATCTTGAATTTCGAAGTCAGCCTTGTGGTGCCCGTTCTGATCGCAGCCATAGAGGAAGAAACCCGCATTGGCACCGTGTTCCTGAGCACGAAGAATTAACGAGGAGCAGTCTTCGGAGCCCGAGACTTGAGTAAAGGAGCGCACTTTGTCAACACCAACAATCCCACGCGCGGTGTGTTCGAGAAGGTCGGAGGCAGCATCGGAGGCCACCATATTGGGCGCTTCCCCGGTTTTAACCCACCAGCCTTCGACTTCGTTAGCAAGGGCCGTACCCTTAACGATGGCGTCGACTTTTTTCACCATGTATTGGTTGATTTCATGGGTTTCGCCACGGACTTCGATTTGCATCTTGGCGTGGACCGGGGTGACGTTACGACCTTCCCCAGCATTGAGTGTGCCGACGGCTACACGCGTCATCCCTTGTCCGTGGCGCGGAATCCCTTGTAGGGCGACGGCACACTGAGCTGCTGCGATGAGGGCACTATGACCTTTTTCTGGGTCACTCCCAGCGTGTGACGGGGTACCTTTAAAGAAAATATCAATCTTGGAGGTTGCCAAAAAGCCACGACGAATCACCCCAATTTCCCCTAAACGACAGCCAGCCCCAACGTGAGCACCAAAGAACCAATCCACATCGTCGACGACCCCTGCCGCCGCCATAGCAGCGCCACCACGGGTACCTTCTTCAGCAGGTTGGAAAATGAGCTTAATGCGACCACGCAATTCCTTTTGGTGGTCAACCAACCAATGGGCTAACGTGAGCCCAGTGGCAGTGTGAGCATCGTGACCACAGGCATGCATAAATCCAGGGTATTCCGATGCAAACCCTTGGGCTACAGGAACATGCTCTGGGTTGGTGCTTTCTTCGACGAGCACACAGTCCATGTCAAAGCGAAATGCGCTCGTAGGCCCTGGACGACCCGTATCTAACACCGCCACTGCACCCGTGTAACCCTGCATACGTTCGATGAGTTCAGCTGGCACGCCGGCCGCCAACGCACGCTTTTGCCCCTTTTCAACCAGTGCAGGATTACGTCCCATGACCGCTTCAGGGTTAATGACATCCAGACCACATGCGACCTGATAACCCAAACCTTCCAGCGTTTGGATCACCAATGCCGTGGTTTCAAATTCTGTCCACCCTTCCTCTGGGTGACGGTGAAGGGTGCGACGTAAACGAATCATTTCATCGGTATACGCGTTTAAATTTGCCATGGGGACCTCCATAAGGAATTAGAAAAGCTCGTAGCGAGCTCATAGAACCATTCTGAAGGTATCGAGACGAGATCAGGCGCGGCGATGAAAGTCTGCTATAAGACTTTCAAGGACGTCTTAAAAAATAATCAAAGGGATTACAGCGGAGTGCTTAGGTATAAACCCGAGAGTGATAAAAAAGCCAGCGGGTTAGGCTGGCTTTTTGAAGACTCAGTTTTTATGCTTCGCCTTTCGTTTTTCGGCGTCGGTTACTGCCGGCAACCATATCAAAGCGGAAGAATCGGCATTCGAGCGCTCCATTAAAGAGCACGGTCTTGCGGGATTCTTTCAAGCGCATCTGCTGGGGGAGTGTGCGGTCAGAGGTGAGCATCCACGCCGTCCAATCAGCAAAGTTGGCCTTGAGGTTATCGGCAACGACCTTCATCATCGATTGAATCGAGGCACTCTTTGGGTTGGATTGTTCCCCGTAGGGCGGATTGGCAATCAAAATCCCTTTTGTCGTTCCTTCGGGCGGAAGCACTTCACGCGCGTCGGCTTGTTTAAAGACGAGACGCCCCGAGCTGAGCAGGGGCCCCAAACCAGCGCGTTCGGCGTTTTCGATGGCTTTTTCGACCACTAGTGAGGAAATGTCACTCGCTTCGATGTGTACCTCGGCATGCAAGTTCACATCGGCGCGCGCATCTTCGAGCATTTCGCTCCAGATATCCATGTCAAATCCTTTGAGGGATTCAAAGGCAAAATGGCGCGTGAGTCCAGGCGCCATATTGACCGCCATTTGAGCGGCCTCAATCGCGATCGTACCCGAGCCACAGAACGGATCAACCAAGGGCACATCCGCGTCCCACGTGGCTAAACGCAGTAAGCCCGCCGCCAGATTTTCCTTCAGTGGTGCTTCGCCGTGCGTTAAACGCCAACCACGTTTAAAGAGGGATTCCCCAGCTAAATCCAAATAGAGGGTGCACATATCGTAGGTTAGAAACGCTGCGATACGTACATCGGGGTGATAGCGTTCCACATCGGGACGACGACCAGCGATTTCGACAAATCGGTCACAGATCGCGTCTTTGATACGCAAGACGGCAAAATCGATCGATTCGAGAGGGCAACGCTGGCCTGTCGCCGAGACTTTGATGGTTTGCTCGGGTTCGAACCACTTTTCCCAAGGGGTTTTGGTGGCAATTTCGTAAATGTCACGCGTATCCCAATATTTCGCTTCGGCGACTTTCATCAAAACGCGACTGGCGATACGGGAATGCAAACACACCGCCATGGCCACTTCGTTGGAGCCTCGGAACGAGACGCCACTGCGTTGTACGTTGACGCTTTCGGCACCAACTTGCCGAAGTTCATCGGCTAACAATTCCTCTAAACCAAAGGGACACAATGCATAAAATGTGTTTGAAGCCATTGCTAAATTACCACGCTATAAACAAAAAGGTTTCTAGGATATCACTTACGCAGTTCACCGTGTCCTAAAACGATGTACTTTAAGCTCGTGAGACCCTCGAGCCCCACCGGGCCACGCGCATGCAACTTATCGGTTGAGATGCCAATTTCTGCTCCTAAGCCGTATTCAAAGCCATCCGCAAAGCGAGTGGAGGTGTTGACCATCACCGAAGCCGAATCCACTTCTCGTAAGAAGCGCTGGGCTTTAGTCCAGTTGTTGGTCAAAATGGCATCGGTATGATGCGAGGAGTGGGTATTAATGAAGTCCACCGCCTCATCAAACGAACTTACCACATGAATGGCGATAATCGGGGCGTTGTATTCGGTGTCCCAGTCATCCGGGGTGGCATCGATGGCGCTATAGCCCGAGTTTTCCACGATACGGCGCGAGAGCTCATCGCAACGCATTTCCACATCCTTGTCATGGAAAATGCGGGCAATTTCGGGCAAGAAGTCAAAGGCAACGGACTTGTGCACCAGCAGTGTTTCTGTGGTGTTGCAGGGGGCATAGCGCTGGGTTTTGGCATTGTCGACAACGCGTAAAGCCATTTTTAAATCCGCTTCGCTGTCAACATAGGTATGACAAATCCCATCGAGATGCTTAATCATCGGGACTGTCGCTTCAGCCATCAAGCGTGCAATCAGGCTCTTACCGCCGCGCGGAATGAGCACATCCACGTAGTCTTTGGCACGAATCAATTCTCCGACCATGGCACGATCAGCGGTGGTAATCAGCTGGACCGCTTCACGGGGCAGTTTGACGCTCGCCAATGCGGTTTGAACGAGTTCCCAGAGCGCAATATTGGTTTGAAGGGATTCGGAGCCTCCACGCAAAATAATGGCATTGCCCGATTTCACAGCCAAGGCGGCCGCGTCAATGGTGACATTGGGACGCGCTTCATAAATCATCCCAATCACGCCCAAGGGGACGCGCATCCGGCCCACTTCAATCCCCGAAGGCTGGGGGGCAAGGCGTTCAACTTCCCCGACCGGATCCGGAAGTTTTGCCACATCGTGGCAACCTTCGATCATGGCATTAATACGTGCCTCATTGAGGGCGAGACGGTCCAAAAAGGCCTCATCGCGACCGGCTTCGCGTGCGGACTCCATGTCACGCGCATTGGCAGCAAGAATGCTGGGGCGGTTCGCATCAATGAGTTGAGTGAGTTGACTGAGGAATGCATTTTTCATGGCACCCGTGGCTTTGGCCATTTGGCGCGATGCTTGACGCGCTGTTTGGCCAATATGGTGCATGGTATCTGCAGCGTTAACGGTAACTTCCGACATGATTGCCTCCCCTGGCACACAAATCTTGAGTGAGTACTGAGGCGTGTTGCTATACATGGCCTCAGCGAATTGATTTGATTTTAACAGAAGGCTTTACCGAATCACGCGCAATTGATGGCGCAAGTACCGAGGAAAAATACCTAGGCGAAAGGAAGGAGTAGAGTCAATTAGCGGGCTAAAAAGAGCGCAATACTCTTTAATTCGAGCCAAGGATTATCGTCACGATCGGCAACGGTAAGCCCCTTGACTTGTTTATCCAAGTCGGCGCACACGTGCAAGGCATTTTTGAGACGCTTGGCGGTGAGTCGACGGGCAGCTTTGGATTTTGCCGGTGTCGCAAAGACGCCTTTCACATAACGTTGCCCTTGGGCGTAGCCCTCTTGAAGTTTCAAGAGGTCACGAATCTCTTTGGAAAGAATGGCGATTAATTGCGGTAACGGTGCCCCTTGTGCCTCCAGCGCATCGCACACCCGTAACACCCGTTGGGCTTGTCCTAACTCCATTCCCTCAATCAAGGCATCCACTTCGTAGTGTGAGCTGTTCATCACCGCTTCTTGGATGTTGGTTAACGTTAATTCGCCTGGGTTGAATAAAAGGGAGAGCTTACTGACTTCTTGTGCTGCAGCAAAAAGATTCCCTTCGATTTGGTCAGTTAAAAACTCGAGGGCTTCTCGGCTGGCCGTTTGTTGATTTTTGGCGAGACGTTCTGTGAGCCAGCGCGTTAATTGGGCACGATTGGGGGTATTACATTCGATGATTTCACAGGTGGTTGTTAACGCTTTCCACCACGCTGACTTTTCCGTTTGCCAGTCCGGTTTGGGCATCGTAAACAGGATGGAGACCCCTTCGTACGAGGTTTCCAGGAGTTTCGTAATGCCAGCGGGACCTTGTCGACCGACTTTAGCCCCGGGAATGCGAATGTCAATGAGCTTGGTGCTGGCAAACATGCCAATATCGGCGGCTACCATGCGGGCCTCGTCCCAGAGGCTCGAAGAACTTGCGTTCATTTCAAAGACCTGACGCTCCATTTGAAGCTCGCGTGCGCAGGCTCGAATGGCGTCCGAGGCTTCAATCATCAAAAAGTCATCATCGCCCGTGACGAGCATAAAGCTTGGTAAAGCGTTGCGATAACGCGCGACAAAGCCATTAATGTCGTTGTAGGTCATGGGCGAATCCTGAGTGTTGAGCGACGAGGTATAAGAGTCTAAGCGCGGGGTTTAACGGTGGAGAGTACACCTAAAAATTGGTTGCACAAATCCGTTTCCATGTCACGGTAAAGCGTATTGGCTTCGTCACCGAAACTCAAGAATTGCGAATCGGAGTAGGCCAAGCTACGGTTTTCCGTAAAGTAAGTGGGCTTTAAGTAGGTATAGCCATCCGGTGCCACGACACGGAAACCGACGGTACGCGTTAAGGTGTATTCGCGCACTTGACCGCGGTCATTTAACGTCAAAATGTCGCTGGAGCGACGATCACTCAAGAGTTCAAGAATGGCTTCCGCTTCGTTGGGGGAATTCACCAAGGTGACATTCGAACCCGAAGTGATCATACGCGCAAGGAGTACGAGCAACGGGGCGTTGGTATTGCCAGAGATAAAAAGCTTAGTAAACGGTGCAGTAAAGGACCCACGAAGGTGAAAGCCACAGCCCGAGAGCGTGAGCGAAATAAGGGAGGCACCAAGTAACTGTCGACGAGTGGTCACGGGCAAATTTCCTTTGAGCGAACAGCAAAGACTTACACCCGTTTTGTGTCTACGAGTGCGTATAGCCTTTGATTATAGTCGATACATGTCAAGACGCGCGAGCCTTGTGGGCTGAGCCTGGGTGAGGATCGCATGATCGCGCGAGGCAACAAAAAAGGGAAGGACGAGCGTCCTTCCCTGGGTGTCTAGCGAGAGGCGATTACTTCGCAACCACGTTCACGAGTTTATTCGGAACAATGATGATCTTGCGAACGGTCGCTTCACCCACGAAGCGTTTGACGTCTTCATTGGCAAGCGCTGCCGCTTCGATAGCGTCCTTACTGGCATCGGCAGGCACCGAGATTTCGCCACGCAGTTTGCCGTTCACTTGAACGACCAACTTCACCGTGTCGACCTTCAGGGCGTCGGCTTCCACTTCCGGCCAGGGGGCGTCGATTAAGTCGCCGAACTGTTCGATAAAACCGAGCTCTTCCCAGAGTGCCGTCGTAATATGCGGAGCAATCGGGTAGAGCGTACGTAAGAGAATCGACGCTGCATCACGAACCGCCGCTTCATCGTGACTGTTTTCGGGCTTGAAGGCTTCAATCGTGTTGAACATCTTCATACAGGCCGACACCACCGTGTTGTATTGCATACGAGCGAAGTCAAAGTCCGCTTGTTGCAAGGCCGTGTGAATCTGTAAGCGCAAGTCCTTAGCGCCATCCGAGAGTTCGGAATAGTCGCTATTGGCGGCACGAACCACGTCGCGATTGTTGTAAGCCCACGTCCAAATACGACGCAAGAAACGGAAGGTCCCTTCCGCACCGGAGTTCGACCAAGCCGCCGACTGATCCGGGGGACCAGCAAACATCACGAACGAACGAGCCGTATCGGCACCGTATTTCTTGATGATCTCACGCGGTTCGACCACGTTATTCTTCGACTTGGACATTTTTTCCACGCCGCCCAAGACCACGGGTTTACCGTCAGCCTTGCAGGTGGCGCCCACGGGGCGACCCTTTTCGTCGAATTGCACTTCAACTTCATCCGGGTAGAACCACGTCTTGTGTCCGTCCTCTTCCAAGCGATAGTAGCATTCCGCCATCAGCATGCCTTGCGTGAAAAGGTTCTTGAACGGTTCGTCAAACTTCACGAGCCCCATGTCACGCATGACCTTGGTCCAGAAACGCGCATAGAGCAAGTGCAACACCGCGTGTTCAATCCCACCGATGTACTGATCCATCGGCATCCAGTAGTCGTTACGCGCATCGACCATCGCGGTATCGCAATCGGGCGAGCAGTAGCGCTGGAAGTACCAGGAGCTATCGACGAACGTATCCATCGTGTCCGTTTCGCGCTGTGCATCGGCTCCGCACTTCGGGCACTTCACATTTAAGAAGCTTTCGCACTTGGTTAACGGGTTCCCTGATCCGTCCGGGATCAAATCTTCCGGCAACACAACCGGCAAGTCCTTTTCAGGAACCGGGACTGGACCGCAATGCGGGCAGTTGATGATCGGGATCGGCGTACCCCAATAGCGTTGACGGGAAATACCCCAGTCACGCAAGCGGAATTGGACCTGTTTTTCACCCAAATTCTTGGCCACTAAGGCCTTCGTGATCGCTTCAAGCCCTTCCTTGATGCTCAAGCCGTCGTATTCGCCCGAGTTGATCAAGTGACCGTCAAGCGTCTTGTCGCCATACCATTCTTGCCAAGCGTCGCGCGAGAAGGTTTCCCCTTCCACGGCGATCACTTGTTTGATCGGCAATTGGTACTTATTGGCGAAAGCGAAGTCACGTTCGTCGTGAGCGGGAACGGCCATCACGGCACCTTCACCGTAGCTCATCAACACGTAGTTGGCAACCCACACTTCAACGGGTTCGTCGGTAAGTGGGTGACGCACAAAGAAGCCCGTCTTCATGCCCTTCTTTTCCATCGTGGCCATATCGGCTTCACTGACACCCCCCTTGGCGCATTCTTCACAGAAGGCCTTTAATTCGGGGTTGGTTTCAGACATGCGACGAGCGAGCGGATGTTCAGCGGCGACAGCGACATAGGTCGCGCCCATCAACGTGTCGGCACGTGTAGTATAGACGCGCAAGGCCTTTTCTTCGCCGTCTAACGTGTAGGGGAACGCCAGCGTTACCCCTTCAGAGCGACCAATCCAGTGCTCTTGCATGCGGCGAACTTGTTCGGGCCAGCCCTCGAGTTTGGACAAGTCATCGAGCAACTCTTGGGCATACTGCGTGATACCGAGGTAGTAGCCCGGAATTTCACGCTTTTCAACGATCGCGCCAGAGCGCCAGCCACGACCTTCAATCACTTGTTCATTGGCCAAAACCGTCTTGTCAACCGGGTCCCAGTTCACAATTTGGGTCTTGCGATAGGCGATGCCCTTTTCGAGCATCTTTAAGAAGAGCCACTGGTTCCAGCGATAGTATTCCGGCTTGCAGGTGGCGAGTTCACGCGACCAGTCAAACGCGAGCCCTAAGGGCTCCATCTGAGCCTTCATGTCAGCGATATTGCTGTAGGTCCATTCTGCCGGAGCGACCTTTTTGGCAATCGCCGCATTTTCTGCCGGTAAACCAAACGCGTCCCAACCCATCGGGGTCATGACGTTGTAGCCCTTCATACGGTAGTAACGGTACATCACGTCGTTTAAGGTGTAGTTACGAACGTGTCCCATGTGGAGTTTCCCACTGGGGTAGGGCAACATCGAACAAACGTAGAACTTGGGCTTAGGGTTGCCTTGAGCATCAAGCACGTTTTCGACGGCTCTGTAAACGTCCTTGGCCTTCCATTGAGCCTGGACTTCAGATTCCACTGCTTGAGCAGAGTATGTCTCGCGCATTTTGGCTTTCCGTATAAGGAGTTGGTTAAGGTAAAAAGTAATACCTAAGTATACCCGTACTCAAGCCGGGCTAAAAATGGTGTGTGATGAAAAAACGACAAATTCTGCTATTAAGTCGACTAGCCTAGGGAAAAATGCTCAGAATCCTCGCTTGGCTTAGGGCGAAGCGGAGGATGAGTTGACGCTCAGAAAATGAGCCCATAAGGCGTTAAAAATATGCTAGCGTTACGCCTAATCTACGAGTGGGTAAGGCTCGGATGAAAGCGACGATCGACGCAGACTCTCCGAGACCTTGTGAGCAGAGTCAATATAAGAAGTTCTTGAAATGTCAGAAAAATTGTTAAGTTCTCTCAATAACAAACAACGTGAAGCGGTGACGGCACCTCCTGTGAGTCAACTCATTCTGGCTGGCGCCGGCAGTGGTAAAACGCGTGTGCTTACTACACGCATTGCTTGGTTATTGGCTCAATCTCAAACACGCCCGGAAAACATTCTGGCAGTGACTTTTACGAATAAAGCAGCCAAGGAAATGATGACCCGCTTAGAGGCGATTCTTCCCTACGATTTACGCAATATGTGGGTGGGGACATTCCACGGACTGTGTAATCGTATTTTGCGTCGTCATGCCGAGGCGGCGGGGTTGCCGAAAACCTTCCAGATTATTGACTCCTCGGATCAACTCTCGATCATTAAGCGCATCTTGAAAGAGTGCAATGTGGATACCGATAAGGTCGAGCCACGGAGTGTCCAAAACTATATTAACTGGAATAAGGAGCATGGCATTCGTGCGAATCGTGCGGCCATGATGAAAGACGCCGAACCGTTGGCGGTCGACCTATATCGCCGCTATGAGGCTCAGTGTCTCAAGGACGGGACGGTGGATTTTGCCGAATTACTGTTACGTTGCTATGAGTTACTCGATCGCAACGAAATGATTCGCACCCAGTACCAAAATCGTTTTCACCATATTCTAGTGGACGAATTTCAGGACACCAATATTTTGCAATACCGCTGGTTACAAATGCTGGCGGGATGTGGAATGGGGCCCAACAACGAAAGCAAGAATGCCATTTTTGCGGTGGGCGATGACGACCAGTCGATTTACGCCTTCCGAGGCGCCAACGTGGGTAACATGAGCGACTTTTTGAAAGACTTTCATGTTCCTGCGCCGGTGCGCTTGGAAGAGAATTACCGCTCTACAGGTGCCATCCTTGAGGCAGCCAACGAATTGATTCGCCACAACGCTAAGCGATTAGGGAAAAACCTCTGGACCTCTGGGGGCAAGGGCGAACTCGTCCAGTTGGTTGAACGGAAAGACGAAAACGATGAAGCCCAGTGGGTGGTCGATACCATTCGTGAGGGCGTGCATGCCGGTCAACAGTATCGTCAATACGCGATTTTGTATCGCATGAACGCTCAGTCGCGAGCGCTCGAAAGTGCACTGGCCAGACGAGGGATCCCGTATCGCATCTATGGCGGCTTGCGCTTTTTTGAACGCTTGGAAATTAAACATGTGTTGGCGTATTTGCGCGTATTGCAAGGCAATGTGGACGATACGAACTTTTTGCGTGTTGTCAATATGCCTACGCGCGGGATTGGCGCTAAGACCATTGACCAGTTGCTCGATGATGCCTCCCACGCTGGCTTGAGCCTTTGGCAAACGTTGACACATCCGAATTATGAACCGGGTCCTAAGCTACGCGTCTTTAAGGATTTGGCCTATGCGATGCGCAGTGAAGCCGCTGGAAAACCCCTCACGGAGGTGGTGAAATTGGTGATTAAGATGTCGGGTCTACAAGCGATGTATGAAAAGGATCGTGAAGGGACGGAACGTCTTGAAAACTTAGCTGAATTGGTCACGGCTGCCTCGGGGTATATGAAAAGTGAAGGGATTGAGGAAACGGCGGATGCCTTTTCTGTGGTACCCGAACTCGATCAAACCCCGCTTGAAGGCTTTCTCACTCAGGCAACACTCGAAGCGGGTGAAAAAAATGAAGGCGATGATCAGGATGCCGTGCAACTGATGACAGTGCATGCGTCCAAGGGGTTGGAATTTAAAAATGTGATCATTGTGGGGGTTGAAGAAGGGATCTTCCCGCATTTCTCTGCCCTTAAGGAAAAAGGCGACGATGGTCTCTCCGAAGAACGTCGCTTAATGTACGTGGCCATCACGCGCGCACAAAAGCACTTGGTGATGACGCACTGTCGTGAGCGTATGCTTCACGGTGAAACACGCGATTGTCTTCTCTCACCCTTTGTGAGCGAAATCCCCGAGTCGCTCTTTGAACGGATCGATCTACCGAAAGACGAAGAAACGTATGGGTACGATCACGATGGGTATGACCGTCGCTATGGTTGGCAAAAACCCAGCTTTGGGGGAAGCCGATACGAGGGCGGTTATTCAGAGCGCAGTCACTATTCGCGCTCCTCGGGTGGCGCTCGCCGGGATAAGGACGATGATTGGCGTCGCGACTTGGCAGGCTCGGGGAAGGTTTACCGTTCGAGCGAAGATCCGATGGTGCGACGTGTCCAAGCGGCCGCCGTCAATAGTAACTATGGCTTCAAAGTGGGTGATACCGTGGTGCACAGTAAATTAGGCGAGGGCGTCGTGACCTCCATCGTGGGCCACGGTGATGATGGACGTATTGTGATTAATTTTGCTCGCGTGGGGCAAAAGGAATTACTGTTAGCCATTGCGCAAAAGCACTTGGCAAAACTCAATTAATCCTCGTTTAGGAGGGCAGGGATAGGAAACTCCCGCGCGAGGGCCGTTCCATTGAGTATAATCCTCCCATTAACCGGATCTCGTCGATCGCGGTGACAATCAACGGTTGTTGTGCGACTATAGTTCAACAGGATAGAACTGTCCCCTCCTAAGGGACCGATCTGGGTTCGAGTCCCGGTGGTCGCGCCAAAAACTAGTCCTCGTTTCAGCCGCTTTTGTGGCGTGAGACGAGGACTTTTTCGTTTTGGTGCTTTAGACGATGCGCCAACGACGTTGGCGGAAGAAGTACGCGCACACGACCCCAATCACGATGTTATAGGCGTATTCCGAGGACCACATCAGGGTAACGTTCGCATGGGCCCAGTTAAGTAGCACGATATAGAGCACATAAATGGTGGCAGCGGTCAGTGATGCCGTGGAGGTTTCTTTGGTGAGTCCCATCGCCCCCATGGCAAAGTTGTAGAACATGGCCGGGATCGCCACCAAAAGTGATGAGAGCAACATATAGAGTACCGGTACGCCGCTATCAATAATGCCTTCGATATTCGTAAAGATCCCGAGAACGTCTTTCGGGAAGAGTGATACCCCGATAAAGAAGGGGGCGATCACGAGGGCACAAATGACGAGCGTCCGACGACAAACACTCGGAATTTCGTCAAATCGACGCTCCCCAATTAAGTTGGCACTGATGGCCCCAGCGGTCGAACCAAAACTATGAATAAAGAGGAAAAAGAGGGACGAAATTTGGCGCACTACGTTCGAAACGGCGAGTGCGGTCGCCCCCAAATGTTCCACGCTCAGGAAGAAGTAAAGCCAGGCGGTAAAGGCAAGCCCTTCTTGGAGCATCAACCAACGCCCTAACTTAAAGAGCTTCACTTGGATCGGCCAACTCCATTGCAAGGGGCGCAAAAGACCGTAACGCTCAGGATTGGCAAATTTCATCGCATAAATCACGTAGACCACGAGACAAAGTCCTTCCGCAATGCTCGATGCGATGGCTGCCCCAGCAATCCCTAAAGCAGGGATGGGGCCCATACCGAAAATCAACACATAGTTAAAGACAATGTTGGCGAGGACCATCACCACCGAGCCCAAGGTCAGGATTTTAGGACGTAAAATCGCGATAAAAAAGGCACGAAAATTGGAACACAAGAAGGTAAAGGGCATCCCAACGGCACGCCAGAACAGGTAGTCTTCACTCGCTTTGGCAATCTCTGGGGAATCGCAGAGTTTTTCAAAGAAAGGTGGGGCGCAGGTAAACGCAATCACCATCATGAGTGCGGCCAAAGCCAGCAAAAAGAGGGACCCGTTGTGCATCGCATCGCCGATAGCGAGGTAATTTTTTTCGCCGTTTTTCTGACCTAGATAGGCTTGCAGACTAAAGCTGTAGCCAAAACCAAACATAATGAGCGCCAAGTACATGACGCCAGCGAGCGCACTCGCACCGAGCTCTACTTCCCCCACACGACCTAAGAACACCACATCGGTAAAGCCGATGAGTTGCTCGATCATTAAAGACAAAATGAGGGGGAAAACCATCTGGAGAATTTGACGGTTGCTGTAATACTGCGGACGAATGGGTTTTTCAGACATTAAGTTCACCAAGTGAAGCGCACAGAATACGGGGGAAGAGTACCTCAGACCGAGAGTAAGAAATGAATCAAATCAGAAAGAAGGTAGCCATTATAACCGCAGAAATCCTGAACTCCCGGAAACTAGATCCCTAACAGGACAAATTTATTGACTAAAATCA
>CAJJMF010000016.1 GCA_905192805.1 uncultured Sutterella sp.
ATATACGTCAAAGAAAAAAAGCGGAGACTGAAATCTTAATCTATCTCTTTAGGGATAGATCTCTAGACTAATACGAAGCAAGTCTAAAAGTGGTAAACGTTTTACTTCTTTTGAGATGCTCTTTTGGTGTTGGTTCTTTGATATCCCTAATCGAAGACAGTATTTAAAGGATACCGTTATGCCCCAATTTTCACGTCGCCAGTTTTTAACGACCTCGGCTGCTGCTTCGTTGGCCGCAGCGTTGCCGAGTGCGAAAGCAGCTATCACCCCCACCGAAAAACCCGTCCGTGATCTAAGTCTTGACCCTGCTGCCAAAGAAAGTGCAGCGAAATTCCAGTCGTTAGAGTTGGGTCAGAACGACTTGTCGTTAACGGGGACCTTTAATTTAGGTAAGTCCACGATCGACGAAGGTACGGTGATGACTGCGAATCGTTGGGGGATTGCACGCGCCCATGTTCAAGGCGGGAAGATGACCCATTTGACACCGTTTGAATACGACTATGCGCCGAGCGTCAACTTGAATGGTTTGGCGGAATTGCCCTACAACACCGCCCGTATCCGTTATCCGATGGTGCGTGAAGGCTATCTCAAGGATGGTCCCAAGAGCCGTGCTAAGCGTGGCCACGACAAATGGGTGCGCGTGAGCTGGGATAAGGCCTTGGAGTTGGTGTCCAAGGAAATGGCTCGTGTGTATGACAACTATGGTCCGACAGCGGTGTGGGGCCGTTCTTACGGGTGGATGAGTACCGGGAAAATCAATGGTTCCATTCCGCTTTTACAGCGTTTGTTGAACCTCTGTGGTGGCTATATCCAGACGAAGAACAGCTATTCGAGCGCTGCCATTTCGTGCATTCTTCCTTATGTGGTTGGCTCCGGTGACCCGCGCTCGACAAGCTGGGACAATATTCTCAAGCACAGTGAACGTATTCTCTTCTGGGGTTGCGACCCGATTGTGACCAATGACATTGACTGGTACACGACGATTCACAATGCGGCGGGCTATCTGCGTGCCTTGAAAGAAAAGAAAGACATCAAGACGGTCGCGATTAACCCGTTGAAGCCCGATACCGCGGAATTCTTGGGTAGCGAATGGATTGCTCCGCATCCGGGTACCGACACGGCAATGATGCTCGGTATGATCTGCCACTTGGTGGACACGAAGAAGGCCGATATGGCGTTCTTGGAAAAGTACACCTCGGGCTACAAAGAATTCTTGGCCTATGTTTCGGGTGAAGAAGATGGCACGAAGAAGACCCCCGAATGGGCGTCGAAGATTTGTGGCGTGCCCGCGGATAAGATCCGCAGTTTGGCCGACGATATCGCCAGCCATCGTACGATGATCATGATGGGTTGGGGTATCCAGCGTATTGATTACGGTGAACAGTTCCACTGGATGGGTTATGCCTTAGCCTCCGTTTTGGGGCAGATTGGTTTGCCCGGTGGCGGCATGGGTACCAACTATCAATACTCCAACGGCGGTTCGCCGGCGGCCTACGGTCCCTTCTTAGGGGGCATTTCCGCCAGCGTGAAGCCTGCTCGCGAAGTGAAGATCCCGTACCCCGCAAAACTCGTGGTGCCGGTGGCGAGCTTCGTGGATTGCTTCATGCATCCGGGTAAGGAAATCGATTTCAATGGCAATAAGGTGAAGTTACCGGAAGTGCATTTCGTCTTCTGGGCGGGTGGTAACCCGTTTGCTCACCATCCGCAAACGAATCTCGTTGCGGAAGCGTTCCGTAAGCCCGATACGGTCGTCGTGTCGGATATTAACTGGACGCCGACGGCTCGCCATGCCGACATCGTGTTGCCGGCCTGTACGACGTTTGAAACCAACGACATTACCAACATCGGTACCTACACCAATGACGGTATTGTGGCCATGCAGCAAGCGATCGAACCGCAGTGGGAAAGCAAGAACAACTACTGGATCTTCTCTGAACTCGCCAAGCGCTTAGGCGTGGAAAAAGAATTCACGGAAGGTCGCACCGAAATGGACTGGATTAAGAAGGTCTATGAAGATGCCGTCAAGTTTGCTCAGCGTATCAAAGTGGATATGCCGGCCTTTGATGACTTCTGGAAGAAAGGCTTCCATCTCTTTGATGTGCGTCCGGAAGATCGTGATTACATCCAGTTGGGTAAATTCCGTGAAGATCCGAAGGCGAACGCCTTGGGTACGGAAAGTGGCTTGATTCAGCTCTATTCGCCCAAGATTGCGGGCTACAAGTACGACGACTGTAAGGGGCATCCAAGCTACTTCCAGCCGACCGAAGGGACCGCTACGCGCACGAAGCAGTTCCCGCTTGACTTGATGAGCTGCAAGAGCCGCTATCGTATGCATAGCCAGTTGGATAGCACGGTCTCGAACCGCTTTGCGGATATTCAGGGTCGTGAACCGTGCTGGATCAACGCAGCCGATGCGAAGGCCCGTGGTATTGCCAACGGCGATATCGTGTTGGTCGAAAGCCGCCGTGGCGCGATCTTAGCGGGGGCCTATGTGACGGATCGTGTACCGGCTGGGGTGGTGTGTGTGCACCATGGTGCGTGGTACTCGCCCATGAAGGTGAACGGTCGTGAAATCGACATTCACGGTAACTCCAACACCTTGACCTTGAACAAGCCCACCTCGAAGTTAGCCAACGGCAACATTGCGTCGACGGCCAACGTTCAAGTGTCGAAGTGGACGGGTGAAGTGCCGGTGGTTTACACCTGGTACGAACCGGGCATGAAGATGTAATCGGACATCCTCGGTAGCAGGACATTTGGGTAGAGGATAAACGCCCTACCCAGACGACATCCAACAAAAACGGCAGAGCTAAACACTCTGCCGTTTTGCTTAAGTATTCGGCGTGTTGAAATTAGGCACCGAAGTAGCGGTTCAAGTGCGCAGCAAAGCGCTCGAAGTCTACTGTGATCGTCGGGTTCTTAAAGACGTCATTAATCATGAAGGAAGGAACCGGACGGAAGCCAATAAATTGGAAGGCCTTGTGTAAGGGCAACAAGACTTCTTCAATACCACGGCCACCAAAGAACTGGATGGGATCATCAAACGCTTCCACGGGCGCGTTCCAGGTGCTACTTAACATGTAGGTCTTACCCGTACCAGTGAAGATGCCACCCGTGCCATAAAGGCGGGTGTGATCATGACGGCTACGGCCATCATTGGGTTTGATGGTGTCGGTCATAAAGACCAAATCGATCCAGCGCTTTAACTGCCACGGGGCGCCCATCCACCAGCCGGGGAATTGGATAATCACAGAGTCTGCATTGGCTAATTTGAGCGCTTCTTCTTCCGGGTCAAAATCACGATCGACCCTCGTAATCGTCACGTCGTGACCGAGTTCACGCAACTGTTGTGCCGCTTTCTCAGACAGGGTGTGGTTGAGCGTAGCGCCCGAACCGTTAAATAAGCAGCCAGCATCGACAATGAGAATCTTCTTAAATTTAATTTCCATGATGTATTCGAAATAAAAAAAGCTGGAAATTCCAGCGATGCCTAACTATACATCAAGGGCTACTTATATGACATAAGTAGCCCTTGTTTAACTTTGTAAAAATCTATGAAAACTAAATTCTCAATAGAGAATTACTTATTGGCGTTTAAGTAGTTCAAAGCCGTCTGCACGTACAGCGCAGCGCCCTTGACCAATACGCTTTCGTCCACCTTGTAGTAGCCCGAGTGTTGCGGATAGATCGCATCCAAGTCCGGGTTACGCACCCCGAGGAAGCACATGGCACCCGGAACCTTTTCAGTGAAGTAAGCGAAGTCCTCACCCCCCATCGTGCGGCCGTAGTTGGCTTCACAGCCTTTACCAAAGATCGATTCTGCAGCATCCAACGCCAAGGCGTTGATGGTGGCATCGTTGACCGTCGGCGGCACGTGCGGGATGTAGGTGACCTTAGCCGTCGCGCCAAAGCTCGCAGCGGTTTGGGTAGCGATACGCGTAATTTGTTCTTCAAACTTGTTACGCACATCCGGATTGAACGCACGGGTCGTGCCTTCCAAATAGGCGGTTTCGCTGATCACGTTAAAGCGTGTACCGGCTTGGAAAATCCCGACGGAAACCACGGCCGTTTCCGTAGGTGCTGTTTCACGGCTCACAATGGTTTGTAAGTTGTTCACAATGGCCGCACCGACGACAACGGCGTCGACGCAGAGATGAGGCTGAGCACCGTGGCCCCCCTTACCCGTGACATCAATCTTGAAGAGGTCGCCCGAGGCCATACGGGGGCCCGGTTCCAAGGAGACTTGACCGGCTGGAATGTCGCTCCAGACATGCATACCAAAGCAGGCATCGACCCCATCGAGTGCACCATTGGCAATCATGGACTTGGCGCCCTTAGCGGTTTCTTCCGCAGGCTGGAAGAAGCATACGACCGTGCCGTGCAACTGGTCGCGGATGTCGTTGAGCATCAATGCGGCGGTGAGCAACATGGACGTGTGGCAATCATGACCGCAGGCATGCATCACGCCTTGGTTTTCACTCTTAAACGGGCAATCGGTCAATTCGGTCACTTCCAAGGCGTCCATGTCACCACGGAGCATGAACGTTTTGCCTGGATGAGCGCCTTTAATCGTTGCCACAATCCCGGTTTCTAAGCCGACTTGCTTCCATTCAATACCGTGAGCGGTCAATTCTTCCTGAATACGCTTACTGGTTTCGTATTCTTTGCCACTTACTTCGGGATGTTGGTGGAAATGGCGGCGCATCTTCACCTGATACTCGCCATACTTATCCATTAAATCTTGCAATGTCATAACAAAAACCTTAAATGAACTCAAATTACCCAGATAGGCAGATTAGAGCATATTAACAAAGATACCTGCGATCACCACAGACGTAATCGTAACCGTAACGAAGCCACTCACAATCATCGCCGGGAACATACGGCTCATTAGGAAGGCATGTTCTTCGGGAGTCTTGGCCAACGCATCGCACGTTTGGATCGTAATAATCTGGTCAAACGGGTAGCCGTAGAGGGCCGTTAGGCAGTTCGCAAAGGCTAACGGAACGCTCACCTTCAAGGCCTTAGCGACAAAGAAGGCAACAAAGAACATCCCCACTAAGCCGATGACAATCAATAGCAGCATAGGAACGATGATGCCTTGAAGCATTTCGGGCGTGCAATCCTTTAAGCCGTCAAAGATGTACATAGTTAAGGCAAACATCATGATGCCCGCGGAGTTGGACTTCACCAAGGCGTTACGATCCAAGAAGCCTAAACGGCAGAAAATCACGCCTAAAATCAGGGCCCAAATCGCAGCAGAAATCCCCGTTTTGGGACCGATCAACAGAGCGGCATAGGCCACTAAGCCCAACTTCGTTAAGATCATCGTGGGGGAATTCCACGATTCCGGTAACTGGAGGGGGAGACGAGCGGTCGGCGCTTCGACATGCCCTTCACCCAGTTTCGTTGCACTACGCACGGCCTCAGCGTCTTCTTCACTCATCGTGAGTTCGCCTTTGCGGAACCCTTCTAACAGACGAGCCCCTTCACGTTTCAAGCACACGGCAGTGAGCGGATACCCCGCAAAACCCTGCACGCAATACATCGAAATGGCGAATACGGCAGCCACCGTGAGCCCTGCTTGCGTCGCGGCCTTTTGCATCATCGTTGCGGCGACAATCCCACCCGTTAACGGGGGAAGACCGGCAATCACGAGAGAGCGATCCATCACGAGCGGTGCCACGAAGTAACACAACCCAACCATCCCAGCGAGACCCGCCAGACAGATCAAACCTGCACGCCATTGAGCAATGAGCTGTTTGAGGCTAATGATCGTCCCTAAGTGGGTAATCAAGAGGAAAATACCGAGCGTGGATCCAAAGGGAATCAGGAAGGAATCCTTCACCAGATTGTGAGGGATGACGGTCCAATAACCGATCAAAATCAGCACAGCTGAAGCGAAAACGGAAGGAATCCAAGCTTTGGTGATTTTGGCAACAAAGTCGCCAAACAGGATAATGCCGCCGCAGATAACAAAGGCAAGCAAAAAGTTATACATGATGAGTCTCCCTACTGAGGTGGAGTTTTTATCGGGTTCTAAAGGGGATTGTAGGCACGCGCAGAGGGCGTTTGAGGACAAATCAAAGCTTTGTTGACGAGAAGAGGAGGATGTGAGCGAAATGTCCTAGGAGGTAATCCTAAGGCCGACATTAATGTTGACCGAGGAATGATTGCTATCACAGTGATATATAAGGAAAAGGGATTGCAAAAAGATGGGGTTATGAATTGCTTACCTTGTAAGGATTACCTCAAAGATATAGTGGGAAAAATGGAATTAGGTGATTCTTAACTTTTCAATACAACAATTCGATCTCACTACACGAGTAGTGAATTGAATTATTTACATAAAGCTATCGCATAAATTATTGTGATAGATTTATTAAATCGAAATTACGTTATTTTTTGAGGTATTTAAAGAATAAATACACTTAAAAATGTGTATTAGCCAATGAACATAATGTTTATGTAAAAATTTTGGCTGCAGAAAGGGCTCGTCTTTGGCAGTAGAAACAACTAAATCTTTGGAGTTATCTCTGATAGAGGGGGGAGCAAATATGCCCCAAAAGGGAGGTATACCTGTACGAGTTCTGGGGGTACGATAGCGACTGTAAAAAATTGTACTGGAAGTGCAACTTTATTAAAACGGCTGAAATAACTAACAGACAACAACAATGCAACTTAGATCGCACGTTGGCTATTTCAGCAATAACGTTCCCAAATAACAAAGAGGTTTGAGACATGGGTCAATACAAAAAACTGTGGTACCTGCTTATTGCGGTATTAGTTTTTTCCTTCACGCTGCTTGGCTTTGCCGGGCGTGAAGTCTATAAAAATGCTCCCCCGTTCCCTGAAACCGTCCAAACGACATCGGGTCAGGTCATTTTCACTCGTGACGATATCTTAGCGGGTCAGTCGGCTTGGCAGTCCGCTGGTGGTATGGAAGTGGGCTCGATTTTAGGTCACGGTGCGTATCAGGCACCGGACTGGACGGCTGACTGGTTGCATCGTGAATTGTCGGCTTGGTTGGATATGACGGCTCAGGCACGTTTCGGCAAGAAGTATGCTGATTTGGCTGTTGATGAACAGGCCAGCTTGCGTGCTGTGATGACCAAGGAATACAAGGAAGGTGGTAAGCCTGACGCTCAGAATCGCGTGACCATTTCGGATACGCGTGCTAAGGCGATCGCTGAAACGGCGAAGTACTATGTGTCGCTCTACGGGAACGATCCTGCGACGGCCACGCAACGTGAACACTTCGCCATGAAGAAAAACACGCTTGCTCGTGAAGAAGATCGTCAAAAGTTAACGGCTTTCTTCTTCTGGACGGCTTGGGCTGCTTCGACGAACCGTGTGGATACGGATGCGACCTACACCAACAACTGGCCGCATGAACCCTTGATTGACAACGTGCCGACGACCGAAAACGTTGTTTGGTCGGTCGCCTCTGTGGTGGTGTTGCTCTTGGGCGTCGGTCTCTTGGTTTGGGGCTTTGCTTGGCAGAAAAAGCACGACGATGTCAAAGTGCCCGAATTCGATCCGCTTGCTCGCTTAAAGTTAACGCCTAGCCAGAAAGCGCTCTGGAAGTATGTGGTGTTGACCGGTGTGCTCTTCCTCGTGCAGGTATTGCTTGGTGGTTTCGTTGCCCACTACACGATCGAAGGCGGTGGTTTCTACGGTATTGATACCTCGGACTTCTTCCCGTACTCCTTGGCACGTACCTGGCATATTCAGGCAGCCATTTTCTGGATCGCTACGGGCTTCTTGACGGCTGGTCTTTTCTTGGCGCCGATCATCAATGGCGGTAAGGATCCGAAGTTCCAGCGTTTAGGCGTGAACTTACTGTTCGTTGCCCTCTTGATTGTGGCGGGTGGTTCCTTTGGTGGTAACTACATGGCCATTGCCCAGACCTTGCCGAAGCACTTGAACTTCTGGTTCGGTCATCAGGGTTATGAATTCTTGGATATCGGTCGCTTCTGGCAGGTGATGCTCTTTGTTGGGCTCTTGTTGTGGCTCTTCTTGATGCTTCGCTGCACGGTCAACGCTTTGCGTGATCGCAACTCCGACCGTAACCTCTTGGCCCTCTTTATCGCCTCCATGGTGGGTGTGGGTCTCTTCTATGGTCCGGGTCTTTTCTACGGTGAACATACCTCGTTAACCGTGATGGAATACTGGCGCTGGTGGGTGGTTCACCTCTGGGTGGAAGGCTTCTTCGAAGTGTTTGCTACGGCTGCCATTGCGTTCGTGTTCTACAACTTGGGCTTAGTGACGTTGCGTACGGCCACGGTGAGCTCCTTGGCTGCGGGTTCGCTCTTCTTGATCGGTGGCGTTCCGGGTACGATGCATCACCTTTACTTCTCGGGTGTGACGTCTTCCGGTATGGCCATGGGTGCGGTTTTCTCCGCCTTGGAAGTGGTGCCGTTGGTCCTCTTAGGGTATGAAGCGTATGAACACTGGTCCTACCAGCATGCTGCTCCTTGGGCGAAGCGTTTACGCTGGCCGGTGATGTGCTTCGTGGCCGTGGCGTTCTGGAACATGTTAGGCGCTGGCGTCTTTGGGTTCTTGATTAACCCGCCGATCTCGCTCTTCTATGTCCAGGGCTTGAATACGACGGCTGTGCACTCGCACTCGGCACTCTTCGGTGTGTATGGCTTCTTGGCGCTCGGCTTCATCTTCTTGGTGACCAACTACTTGCGTCCGAAGGCTCAATACTCGGCCATGATGGGCACTGGCTTCTGGCTCTTGAACATTGGCTTAGTGGTCATGATCATTTCCTCGCTCTTGCCGGTCGGGGTGATCCAGGCGGCTGCTAGCATCAGCGAAGGCCTCTGGTACGCTCGTAGCGAAGCGGTCATGCAGAGTGCTGCCTTGGTGAACTTGCGTTGGATCCGTGTGGTGGGTGATACGGTGTTCATCATCGGTGCCTTCATGATGGTCTTCCAAGCGTTCAAGATGATCATGAGCAAAGACGAATAAGGTGAATCGGTTCTAGGGCGTCACGAAACGGCGCCTTAGCGGAAACACTGTGACGCGATCCTGTGGGTAACCATGGGGTCGCGTTTTTTATGGGGCTTTGGAGCGAGGCGCGTTCGAGCCCTGTGAAACTACTTATGAGGTGTGTGCCTTCCCAAGCAAAGAGACATTCTGTTCTTTTAAGTACAGCCACGTGTCCGGAAACAAGAGGGCACCCGGGTACAATGATCGGATTTCTCAAAAACTCTGCTTATTCTTTCCCATACATCGCAATGAAAAAAAATTCTAAAGCGTTTCTCATTTTGCTTTTGGGGACGATGTCGGCGTTTGGTCCGTTTATCATGGACCTTTACCTGCCGGCACTACCGCAATTGCGCGACTATTTTCACACCAGTGCGGCCTTTACTCAGGTGAGTTTGATGACCGCCATGATCGGTCTGGGGGTAGGGCAGCTCTTTATTGGTCCGTTGAGTGATAAATACGGTCGTAAACGCCCCCTGTTGATCTCCTTGGGAGTGTTTGTCATCACGTCGTTTGCCTTGGTGTTTTCCCCCAATATTCATGTGCTCATTACATTGCGTGCGATTCAAGGCTTTTCTGCGGCAGGAAGTGTTGTGCTTTCGCGCGCTGTGGCCACGGACTTATATACGGGGCGTGAATTGGGTAAATTTTTTGCCATGCTCATGACCGTGCATGGTTTAGCCCCCGTTCTCTCACCCGTGGTTGGGAGTTATTTGCTTCGTTTCACAGATTGGCATGGCGTGTTTGTGAGTTTGACGCTCTTGGGCCTTGTCTTGATCACTGCTGTGCTCTTTTTGGTGGAATCCTTACCCCCGGAACGACGCTTTGATTCTTCCATCTTCAAGTCGTTTACGGTATATCCCCAAATTTTAAAGAATTCGACCTTTATGGGTTTTGTGCTGATGCAGTCGTTTGGGTTTGCGGGTCTGTTTGCTTACATTTCTGCTTCACCCTTCATTTTCCAGAGCCATTTTGGATTATCACCGACGGAATTTAGCGCGTGCTTTGGTGCGAACGGGTTGGCCGTGATGATTGGGGCCAATATTTGTACCCGTATCAATCGTTCCCATGCGTTGCGCTTTGGTGTGACCGTGTTTACACTCGCCACCCTCTATCTCGCCGTGGCCCTGATCGAGGGGTTTAGCATAGGGTTTATTGAACCAGGATTTTTCTGTATGACCCTTTCCCTTGGCTTCATTTTCCCCATTGTGTCAATGCAGGCCATGAGTTCGGAGCGCAAAAATGCGGGGAGTGCGTCGGCGTTGCTGGGCTTTTGTCCCTTTATGTTGGGCGCGATTTGCTCACCCTTGGTGGGGATTGGCAATCTGTTTGTTTCGACGGGCATTGTTTTGTCCATCGCTGGGTTGGCCGTGTGTGCTATGTACTGGCGCGTTCATCACCGTTTGACGTTCTAGCCTATCGCGGGTTGGCGATCGACACAAAAAAAGCGTGTTACAGAGGTGGGCGCCTCCGCAGCACGCTTTTCATTTACATATTGATCCGTTTGGGACTATTTCCAAGGATTGCAGACACCAGGATCTCCCGCTTGGAACCCGCGTTTAAACCAGCTGGTGCGCTGTTCGGAAGTACCATGCGTGAAGCTATCGGGGACCACACGTCCTGTGGCTTCTTTTTGTAAGCGATCGTCCCCAATGGCCGTTGCTGTCGCGAGGGCTTCATCGATATCCCCCACGTCGAGAATGCCGGCTTTTTGCATATAAAAGCCCCAGACGCCCGCGTAGCAGTCCGCTTGAAGCTCCATTTTTACTTGGATCGCGTTGGCTTCTTTTTTGCTCACTTGCTGTTGCATCTTTTGGACTTGATCCGAAATGCCCTGCAACGTTTGTACATGGTGTCCCACTTCATGAGCGAGCACATAGCCTAGCGCAAAGTCACCACCCCCGCCGTATTTCTTTTGCATGTCACGGTAAAACGAGAGGTCAATATAGACCTTTTCATCGAGCGGACAGTAAAACGGCCCCATTGCGGCTTGACCCGTGCCACAGGCAGTTGGCGTTACTCCCGTATAGAGGACGAGTTTAGGGAAGCGATATTGTGAGCCCGCTTGCTTAAAAATACTGCTCCAAACATCTTCGGTGGTTTTCAAGGCTACTGAAGTAAATTTGGCTAACTCGTCGTCGCTTGAATTTTTCTTTGTGCTTGGCATTTGCTGTTGCGTTACGACGGTATCGGTAGGCATACCCGTGATTAAGGGGGTTAGGTCATAGCCATAGTAGCCAGCGATCATCACAACGATGATGACGATAAGACCAAACTTGCCCCGGATGGGAATGCCCCCCGCGCGAACACGTCCGCCTCCTTGAGAGGGGAATGAGAAGCCGGATTGTTCGCCACGGCGATCTTCAACATTATTACTGCCAGGTCGATCTTTCCACTGCATGAGTTAATACCCAAGAAAATTGATGATGAAGTCATTATATATGGCTCGCCCAAGGACTTCGCAAAAAAATGGGCGTTAGCCCATCAGCCAATGGCTGTAGAACTAACGCCCAATGCGTTGATGATTCACTAGTTTTTTGGAGCGATGGCATCACTCGCCTTTTGGCGGGCACTGTCAATCATATCGCCCGTTTTTTCGCCGACGTTTTTAGCGGTTTCCTTGGTTTTATCCCAGACCTTGGCAGTGGTTTCCTTGGTCGCATCCCAAGCATCACCTGCCTTGTCTTTGGTTTTGTCTACGACGTCCCCCGTTTTGTCTTTGGTGGCGTCCCAAGCGTCGCCCGTTTTATCCTTGACCTTGTCGACAACATCACCGGTTTTTTCTTTGGTGGCATCCCAAGCGTCGGCTGCCTTATCTTTGACCTTATCGACAACGTCGCCCGTTTTATCTTTTACCTTTCCCGCGGTATCTTTGGTGGCATCCCAAGCATCAGCCGACTTTTCCTTGGTCTTATCCCACACTTCGGCTGCCTTTTCCTTGGTGGCCGTTGCTGCATCCTTGGCGCCTTCCTTTAAGTCAGCCCCTTTTTCTGCAGCCTTATCACCCGCGTCACTAAAGAAATTGCCAATTTTTTGCATCGTACTTTCCTCCTTGGGTGCTGTGGTTGCCTCGGTGGTGCTTGCCATGGCACTGGCAGACATCACGCCTAAAACAGAAATCATCGCGAGCTTCAACAATGTCGGTTTCGTCATAATCGTTTTCCTTTGTTGTGAGTTCATGATTACCGTTGGCCTCACTCCAAACGGCATTGAGTACGAAAGAAATTCGTTGCTATAACTTCACGCTATCACAGGTCTTGAAGGTTCTGCCGTAACGATCGATGCGTAAGTCAGACAAGATGTAAAACGCAAAATTTGATTTAAATACGTTATAAAAGAAGAAAATTCGTAGAATAAAACGCGTACTTAAAACACTAAAATCATATACAATCAATCCCCTGTTCAGTGTTTGTGTTGGGGAACTAAGCGCACTTGATTGCAGATTAAGAGTAAGCGTATCAGAACCAATCGTCGTTCTTTTGTGGTTACATTTTTAAGAGAAACCCAAGCTCAGTCCAGTAAATAGGGGCAAGGAGAAAACCGTTTCTGGGAGGATAGTGTCCAAAAGGCGTGTAACAATCGAGGCGAGGCGCTTCTCGGTTGTCTTAAAAGACAATCGCGTGGTTAACGGGGGGCGCTGGCCGTCGACTCAATGGTTTCAGGTCTGAGCCATTGAATGATGGCCACTGACATAAAGCCGCAAGCGAGCCCCAGAATAATGCCTCCTAGGACATCCGTGGGATAGTGGACAAAGAGGGCCATACGGCTGAGTCCCATCACGGTAGCGCATAAGAGGATAAGCCAACTCATGCGTGCACGCATGCCTAAGAAGACGCCCAGTGTGGTGAATGCTGCTGAGGTGTGCCCCGAAGGGAAGGAAAAACTCTTAGGACAGTGGGATAGGTAGTCCGGTAGCCATACCGAACAGGGGCGGGGCCGAGCGATAAAGTTTTTAATCAGATAGCCTAAGCACCCATCGATAATTAAAGCGAGGGCAATCGCAATACCTAAAAAGCGTGTCTTTTTGAAGCAGAAGAGCACAGCAGCTAACAGCGCCCAGATTTGTCCAGAATTACCCAGCGTGCTGACGATACGCATAAACGGCGTTAGGCCCAACTTGTGTGCCATGTCCGCCACGCCCACTAAGCATTGCGCATCCATCATTTGCATCAGTGCATCCATATCGTCCTCTTTTACCGATGGGGGTTAGGAAAAAGTAAGTACGCAGATAATCCTAACGACGTATCTTTATCTATTGTAATATGATTCTTTTTGTTTATCTACTCAGATTGAAAAGAAAGTCGACTCAAGTATTTGATGGTAAGTTAAATATATGGTTAAAGAAACTGTGTCATAGAGGTTAAGTAAAGGTACATAATCTGGTTAAGTTATTTTTTATAATGAAGTAAAAATATTTTATCAACCCAACGGGTATCCACGCTTAACACATAAGTTAGCTTTTAATAGATATACCAACAGAGTATATTTAATTTTTCTTACCTGAGAATTAGTTCTTTTCGAAGACTAAGGACTTGTTTGAGAGAAAAAGAATAGGGGAGGTTTCGTGAGAAATCTCCCCTAAAAAGACTGGAAAACAGGAACTAATTGTTAGGATGCCTGAGGCGAATGGGCTTTTAGCCAGTCAACAAGCCACACGAGCGCTTCGTGATAACCGTCCGTTCCGTGCCCAGCAATTTGATGTAAAGCGGCGAGGGAAATGTAGCTAAAGTGACGGAAGGTTTCACGGGTGTGAATATCGGAAATATGCACTTCCACGGTAGGGATCTGGGTGGCTTTAAGTGCATCGAGAATGGCGACACTCGTGTGCGTGTAAGCAGCGGGGTTCATGACAATCCCATCAATACCCTGGAAGTACGCGTCCTGAATCTTATCGACAATCGCTCCTTCATGATTGGATTGAAAGAGTTCGACGTCAATGGCTAGGTCTTGAGCCCAAGCCTGTATCTGCTCACAGAGTCCCGTATAGTTGAGTTTCCCATAGAGAGCGGGTTCACGGATACCCAGTAAATTGAGGTTGGGGCCGTTGATAACGAGGATTTTCATTATAAGGTTCCTTCTGGCAAGTCTAGGGCGGTTAAAAGACGCGCGAGGGAGGTTTCGGGGTGACGATCTACTTGAATGGTGAGATCACTCACGGCACGATAAAGGGGTTCACGTTCAGCGTAGAGTAGTGCTACGCCTTTGGTTTGGGATAACGGACGACCGTGGGTACTCAATTTATCGAGTTCGCGCTGTAGCCATACCACGCGACCATTTTGGTGCATTAAGTCACGGTTACGTTCTCGAATCACACTCCCGCCACCAGTGGCGATGACGTTACCGTGCTGAGCGGTGAGTTTCGCGAGAAGCTGAGTTTCGATATCACGAAAGTACGCCTCCCCTTCCTCTTCAATCCATTGCGCAGGGCTACGTCCAGACTCCTCACGGATCACCTCATCGAGATCATAGAAGGGACGGTTAAGGGCCTGAGCCAGCTTTTTACCCAAGGTCGACTTTCCCGATCCTGGCATACCAACCAAAATGACGTTTTGCGTACGCCCTTCGAGCGTACTCAAGACGCTTTGGGCCAAGTCTGCAGGTAACGTTTTTCCTTGGAAACGCTCACTGGCTCGAATGGCTTGCATGACGAGCATACTCAACCCCCCTTGCGCAATGAGAGCGCGTTTTTTGGCCATCTGTAAGAGTCGTGTTTCCAGTGGGTTGTAGATGAGATCCAGCACCGCCTCAAGGGACGTGAACGGATCAAGGCTACTTAACGGGCTTGCATCGAGCTTGGGAAACATGCCTACGGGGGTCGTATTAATGATTGCCTCATAGGTGGACGCATCACGTAAAAGATCCTCGTAAGTGTAGTTTCCCTCACGGGAAACAACCTGAACCGTTGCTCCTAAGTCGGTTAAGACCGCTACCACCGTTTTGGATGCTCCACCAGAGCCAAGAACCGCGCAGTGTTTACTGGCAAAGTTCATACCCGAGCGCTCGCATTGATAGAGAAACCCAGCATAATCGGTGTTGTCCCCCAGAAGTTTTCCCTCCTTGGTACGCACAATCGTGTTGACCGCTCCAATGGCACGGGCACGCTCGGTAAGTTCATCGCACCAAGGCATCACGGTTTGTTTATAGGGGATGGTGACGTTGAATCCGCTGAGCGGTCCTTCACAAACAAAGGCTTGAAGGGCTTCGCGGGCAAGCGGGTAGAGTTGATAGTCATACTCCCCCAATAAGGCATGAATTTGAGGGGAGAGACTATGGCCGAGCTTTTCACCAATGAGACCAAAACGGTGGGTCGAGTGCGACGCAGTCATGATTACTCCTCAGGGAGAGAAACGGGTGACAAAGTAAGCCCGTGATCCTGACATTCTTGAAGGAATGCGGCAAAGGCAACGTTTTGTGCTGGGCTTTGCAGACGAGGGCGTAGTGACACGTGGCTCTGAGCGTCGCCGGTGGGCGTCACCGAGAGGGATTCGAGTTCGACGCCATATGCAGCGAGAACAGAAAAAAGATAGGTTTGCTGTGGCGGGCCGCTCAAGTCTGCTTCGTAGTGAGTCCCATCGAGGCGAACCGTCAACGAGGCGTTGCGATTCTGATAGCGTCGCGACTGCAACACAATCCCCTCAAACTGGGCACGGACATAGGGTGCCCACTGTGTCTCGGATTGCTGTTCGATACGGGTTAAGAGACTGGCTTCGCGACGCACATCCAAGGTGGGCAATTGGTGGGCAACTTTATAGGCATGAATCGTTTGCACCGCAGCAAATCGTTCATTGAGTTTTTTCACCAGCACAGCGTCGATGGCATTAATCTGAGCACGGGCGTGATCGAGCTCCGTGGCGTTGCTAAGAACCTCGGAACTCGTAGGCGTGAGGGCTTTACTCATCGACGTGCTCCTTCATTAGCGAGCACACGATCCAGAATCACAAGCGCCATGACGGCTTCCACCACAGGAACGGCACGAATCACAATACAGGGGTCGTGTCTACCCGGGACTCGGTAGCTGGTTTCCTCGCCCGTTGAGAGCGATACGGTTTGCTGCACCTGCCCAATCGAAGGAGTGGGTTTCATGGCCACTGTGACATTCAGGGGGAGCCCCGTCGTCATGCCACCGAGCACGCCGCCCGCGTGATTCGTGAGCGGACGAATGCCGTCGGTGGTCTGCCCATACGGGTCATTATTTTCGGAGCCTCGTAAGGTACTTGCGTTGAAGCCCTCGCCAAAGGCGACCCCCTTCACTCCAGGAATTCCAAAAAGGGCATGGGCACAGGCACCATCGATACCAAAAAAGAGTTCGCCGCCAAGCCCCACCGGAAGTCCCGTGACTTGACACTCGATCACCCCACCGACGCTGTCCGCTGAGAGGCGAGCCGTTTCGACTGCCTCACTCATTGGGGTCTCCACCTCGGGATTCAGAACGGGAATCGTCCGGGTGAGACAGTCACGAATCGTTTCCTCGGATTCTCCCATGGGATCAAAGGGGCGATCCTGAACCTCAGCAATGGAGAGTACGTGCGCCGCCACACGAATGTGACGTTTGGCTAAAAACTGCTTGGCAACGCCACCGGCGGCGCACAAAGGAGCGGTCAGACGACCCGAAAAAGCACCACCCCCACGAACGTCTTGGTTCCCAGCAAATTTAATGTGGGCTGGGTAGTCAGCATGGGAGGGACGGGGTAGATCGGCGATTTGTCGGTAGTCTTTGCTACGGGCATCCGCGTTCGCAATAGTGCCCGCGAGGGGTGCCCCACACGTGGTGTCATTGACTAAGCCACTTAACCAATGGATCGCATCCGTTTCTTTACGTTGGGTACTCAACCGATTTTTCCCGGGTGCACGGCGATCCATAAACTGGGCCAACTGCGCTTGGTCAATCGTCTCGCCTGCGGGCAATCCGTCCACAACCACCCCAATCGCTTCGGAGTGACTTTGACCAAACACAGTGACATTTAACACCTGCCCATGCCATGTACTCATAACGTTTCCTCCCACACAGTCACTGTACCCCCGAGTTGTTCAAAATCATCAAAAAAATGCGGATACGATTTATTCACGGCCATCGGATCGTCAATCAGTACCCCCTCAGCAATACGGCTGGAGGCAATCGCCGCGGCCATCACAATGCGATGATCGTTTGCCCCATCCACACGTCCTGAGCAAAGTGTACCGCCATGCACACATAGACTGTCTTCGGTGGCACTGGCTTCAATACCGAGCGCGTGTAAGAGCGCGAGGGTGGTGGCGACACGATCGCTTTCTTTCAAACGTAAGCGTGCAATATGTTGGAAGTGCGTCGTCCCTTGGGCACAGGCAGCGACCACACTCAAAATGGGCACTAAATCAGGAATGTGGGCTGCATCAATCGTAATCCCTTTCAGGGGTTGCGCCGTTACCCGTACACTATTGTCGGTTTGTTCAATGTCCGCCCCAAAGGCTTTTAATAAGGAGACCATCGCTTTGTCGCCTTGAAGCGAATGCGCGTTGATCTGTGTGAGGGTAAGGCTCGTCTCCAGCGCTCCGATCGCCCCCGCAGCCAGCCAAAAGGCCGCGTTGGACCAGTCGCCTTCTGCCTGAATAATGCCAGGGCTGGTGAACTGGCCACGGCCCTCAATTCGGTAATGCCGCATGGTTTCATCATGCGTAATGACTTGCCCAAAGGTCCGTAACACGTCGAGCGTCATCTGAATGTAGGGGAGTGATTCAATCGTAGCGGTCAAGGTGAGTTCACTCACCCCTTCGAGTCGACTGAGTGCAAAAAGTAAGCCCCCAATGTATTGCGAGGAAACGTTGGCGGCAATTTCGTAGTGCCCAGGCGTCAATTGTCCTTCGATCGCGAGCGGATCCCGATGCGTCTCCGAGAGAGTCACGCCATGCGAACACAACGTGTCATCCAACGGGGAGAGCGGTCGAGTGACTAAGCGCCCTCGGCGCAACAAATGCGCACGGGCGCCCAAAGCAGCCAAAATCGGCAACATAAAACGTAGGGTAGTGCCCGATTCGCCACAGTCGAGTTGTGCCAAAGGAGGCAATTCCCCAATGGGAGTGACTTCAATTTGGGTAGGGGTCTCATGGAATCGAGCCCCTAAGCCTTGAAGAACGCGCATGGTCGCTGCAATGTCATCGCTACGGGTTTCACACAGAATCACGGTAGGATGATCGGCGAGGGCGGCGGCCATCAGTAAACGGTGGACATGCGACTTGGAGGCAATTGCTTTTACCACGCCCGAGAGTGGCCCTGTGGTTTTAAGGGTAGGAATAGGTGCGTTGATACGCATAAAGCGACTCCTTAGGTCGTTGACGTTTCCAAAGTGTGTGCTAAGACGAGGCGTTGTGTAAAGTCCTCATAGGTGACGGATTCCGTGACACAGTGGCCTAATGCACGTGGCAGGATGAGTGTAATGCGTTCGCCCGAGGATTTTTTATCGGCACGAGCGGCTTGCACCAATTCTTCGGCCGACCACGGTGTGCGGTCTGAGAGACCAAATCGAGCGAGTAGCGTCAATAAGGTGTCAAGGACAGACGCGGGTAAGACCCCCATGGCCACCTGAGCGCGGGTTATCTTTGCCATGCCCATGCCGACCGCCCGTCCATGAGGAATCGTAAAGCCAGAGAGTTGTTCGATCGCATGACCGACCGTGTGACCGAAGTTAAGAAGGGCGCGCTCACCGTGATCTTCCTCATCCCGACTCACAATGCCTTCTTTAATACGCACACATTGCGCAATAATGGCCGTGAGCGTCGAGGCAGTGATCTCATCTTGCAAGAGTCCCAAGAGGGGTTTGTCTTCTAAAAAAGCGTACTTGATGATTTCGGCCCATCCATTGGCCCATTCTTCCTCTGGGAGGGTGGTTAAGGCCTTAGGATCACACAGCACGAGTTTGGGTTGACTAAAGGTTCCCAATAAATTTTTCCCCGTGGGAAGGTTCACCGCGGTTTTACCCCCGACACTCGAGTCGACCATGGCGAGCAGTGAGGTGGGAATTTGCACACAGGGCATTCCACGCATGTAAAGCGAGGCTGCCAGTCCACCGAGGTCTCCTGTCACCCCACCCCCGAGCGCCACCAACACATCATGACGTGTGAAGTGTTCTTGAGCCAGATGGTTGATAAGCGCTAACAGCGTTTCGGGAGACTTTGAGGCTTCGCCCGCTGCAAAGGTATGGATTCGTACGCTAAACCCGACTGCCTCCAGGTTGGATTGAAGGGCTAAGGCATAACGTGGCGCAACATTCGAATCGCTCACGATCATGGCACGGTGGCCACGAATGAGTGCTCGGATGCGTTCGCCCGCTTCGTCTAAGAGCCCCTCACCGACCAAAACGTTATAGGGTTGAGCAGTATGAACCGAAATGGTTTCCATGGTCTTCCTTTGTTTGTGGATGGTTATCGACAGATTGTACGTTTAGCTGTGGCGCAACACGGTGTCACGAATATCGCGAACCAACTGAGCAGTTTCCTCGAATTCTTCAGGGGTGAGCGACTGAGCACCGTCACACAACGCATTTTTCGGATCGTTGTGCACTTCGATGAGTAACCCATCAGCCCCACAGGCAACCGCTGCCGCAGCCATCGGCTTAACCAAACGTGCCACCCCTGTGGCATGACTCGGGTCAATCACCACCGGCAAGTGCGTATGTTCGTGTAACACGGGCACGGCAGATAAATCCAACGTGTTGCGGGTCATGGTTTCGAAAGTGCGGATACCACGCTCACACAAAATGACCTGAGCTTCCCCTGTCGACATGACGTATTCCGCTGCCATTAACAACTCTTTGATGGTATTGGCTAGCCCACGCTTCAAGAGGATGGGCTTATTGGTACGTCCTAATTCTTTTAAGAGTTCGAAGTTTTGCATGCTACGGGCACCGACCTGAATCACATCCACTTCTTCGAAGAGCGGTAAATGGTTGATATTCATGATTTCAGTCACAATGGGAAGACCCGTTTCGCGCTTAGCCTCGAGTAAGAGTTCTAAGCCGTCGGCTTGAAGACCCTGGAAGTCGTAGGGGGAGGTACGGGGCTTGAAGGCACCGCCACGCAACATGGTGGCTCCGGCTGCCTTAACGGCTTTGGCGACGGTAATGATTTGTTCGCGACTTTCGACCGAACACGGTCCAGCGATTAAGGCGAAGTGTCCACCGCCAATTTTGGTATTGCCAACATCGATCACGGTGTCCTGCGGGTGGAAATCGCGGCTCACACGCTTGTAGGGAGCGGTGATGGTCTTGACTTCTTTGACAATGGGGTTCGCGAGCAAGCGGTTCTGGTCGACCGAGCGCGT
>CAJJMF010000017.1 GCA_905192805.1 uncultured Sutterella sp.
GAAGCGTATAGATGAAACCATCCATATTAAAAACATCTACAAAGATTTTAAATAAGTGTTGATTGACGAATTCCAAGATACGGATGCGTTGCAGCTCGCGATTGTAGAGCGACTCTTTTTACGCCCCTTGACGGGGGACGTGATGAGTCCCCGGGCGTTACATCGCGCGCACCCCGACGATGAGGATCGCGAGTTAGCGATTCGCTCGCTCATCTTTGTGGGGGACCCCAAACAAGCCATTTATAGCTTCCGTGGGGCGGACTTATCGGTCTACTTGTCCCTTCGTAACCGCTTGAATGAGGCCTCTCGGGCGGTATTGGGGACGAACTTCCGTTCCGCTGGCCCCTTGGTGGAAGCGCTCAACGCGTGGTTTGATCCCGACAAAGACCCCCAGGCCACGACGCCGGCGGGCAGTCCTTTTTTAAATGAGGAATTAACCTATCAGCGTGTCAACGCACAAAAAACGCACCCCGAACTCTGGCGCTTAACGGAGGGTGTTTGGTCACCTCAACCTCCCGTGGTCCTATTGGCGGACGAAATCCCTCAGACCTCTTCGGAGGCATTGATCGAAGCTGTGGTGAACCAGATCGTGGAGTATATCGAGGCGGGGCAACGCCAAGCGCTGTGGATTCGCGTGGATCCGAGCGAAGCGAAACCGTTGCCGAGCCCTTTACCTCCCGAGGCCGAAGGGCTCACACTGCGTCCGGTCCTCCCCTCGGATATGGCTGTGTTGTGCCGAGGCAATCAAGAACTGGATACCTTCCGACTGGCGCTCTTAAAGCATGGGGTACGTGCGCAAATGCAGCGCCGTGACGACGTGTGCCAAACCGACGAAGCGCGAGAAATTCGCTATGTGCTACAAGCGCTACTCGCGCAGGACGATGAGCGGGCGCTCCGTTTGGCGCTCGCGACGCGGTTAATGGGCTACACCGTGGCTGACATCGAAGCGCTCAATGCCGATCAGAAAAGTGCCCTTCGTAGTGTGTTGATTGAGGCGCGTCGACGCTGGGAACGCACGGGCGTCGCGAGTGCCCTACAAGGACTACTGAATGAATTTAAGACGCTCGAGCGACTCGTGCCCACCCTCGATGGGGACGAAATTCTCACCAACTATGACCATTTGATTGAGATTTTGCATGACAATGGCCGGTTTTATAAAACCCCTTCGGGTCTCTTGGAGCGCTTTGAATGGTTGATGACTCAGCCCGATGAATCACGCGCCCCACGGCTTTCTGTCAACCAAGGACTCGTTTCGTTGATGACGGTGCATGCCTCCAAAGGGCTCGAGTTTCCGATTGTCTTTGTGACGAGCTTACACGCCTGGACAGGCCATCGTAGTAATCGGGCGCTCGCCTTCCGGGATCGTCGTCAAGTGAATGGCCGTCGTGAGCGCATTTTGCGCATCACGTTCCCGGCCGGCGAACCCGACTGCGCCGAGCAAGAGGAAGAATTGGCGCGACTCTTATACGTGGCGCTCACGCGTGCGAAAAGCCAGTTGATTCTTTCGTGGAAACTGCAGAAAAAATCGTTGAAAAACCCGCTCGATTGGCACATGAATGTGCTCAAGTCGATTTTCTGGCGCATGATTGGGGCACACGTGGGCGACATGACCCCCGAAGCGCTCATGGGGTGGGTAAAGCGCTGGATCGCAGCGACGCCACCTCGGGCCCTGTTTGTGCCCCCCGCGAGCGTTCCGCCCGCGGGGATCGTATTGCCCGAACGCACTCAGGACGCGACGAGTGAATTGACGCTCGCCCACACCCCAGAGAGTCCTATCCCGCCCGCCTGGCGACTGATGAGTTTTACGGGGTTAAGTCGACAAATTCGTGAACCGGGCTCATTCCCACGCTATCACGGCCCCGTTGCCGAGGAGGGCGAGGATACCAAGTCCGACATGGACGACGCCGTGCACGCGTTTCCTCGTGGGGCACTTCCCGGTGAATGTCTTCACAGTATGTTTGAAGAGGCGGATTTTGTGCGTCACAGTCAGTTAACACCCGACGGGGATCGTGCCCGCGCTGCGCTCGCCGCACGACAAATCGATCGGTATCTCGCCCTCACGCCCGAGGCGCGTCAACGCGCGATTGCGAGCGCACAAGCGATGTTGCTGCACGTACTCAACGCGCCGATGTTGCCAGCGTTTCGACTCGGGGAGCTCACGCCAACACACAAAATCTCCGAAATGGAGTTTTTAATGCATACCGACGAGACGGTCTCGGTTTATGGGTTAAAGCAGATTCTGGCAGCGATGGGGCCCGAGTATGCCTTGGAAAATCTGACCGGGGAAACCTTGCACGGGTTCTTAAAAGGGTTTATTGACTTGGTGTTTGAACACGAGGGCCACTATTGGATTTTGGACTGGAAGTCCAACCATTGTGGGGCCCAACGAAAAGGGGACTTTACGCCCGAGGTGCTCGCTAAAGAAGTGGATAAGAAGCACTACCGATTACAGTACTTGATCTATGCCGTGGCCCTGCGGCGTTACCTTAGGGCGCGTCTTGGGGCGGCCTTTCAAGACACGATGATCGGTGGGGCACTCTATGTTTTCTTGCGTGGCGTCGATAAAGACGTACAACCCACAGCCGACACGGTGCAAGGGGTGCTCAAGGATACGCACTTTGTTCGCTATTTGCCGATGTTAGACGATTATTTGGCGGGCAAACGGACCGTAACCGAGGCCGTGGCGTTCATCCACACGCTCGCGCGAGCCCAGAAAGGACAATGATCATGGCAGAAAAGAAAATGGCTAAAAAGCGCGCCTCAACGCCAGAAAACCCCTGGCCCACCTTGGATTTATGGGGAGAAGAGGAGGCGGTTGAGGCTGCCGAACCCTTTGAACACGGTGAGCCGCTCGATGTTCCCATGGGGATACCCGATGAATTCGATTGGAATTCGCTCGTGAGCGAAGAAATTAACGCGATCGATGAACCCCCGGTGGTATACGATTCGCTCGAGTCGACCGAAGTCGGGGATGCCCCCGAGGCCCTTCAAGGGCTGAGTTTAGCGACCCAAGCGCTGAAAGCCTCGGGTGAGGTATTCTGGAAGACCCCCTATGTGGAACAGTTAACGGCGCCGGCGAATTATTCGCCCTTAGCGCGTCTATTAATTGAACTCTTGGAGCGACTTCATCGCGTAGAGGGGAAAGCCCCTTTGAGTGATTGGGAGCGTTTTGCCATCGATTATGTGGCAAACCGGCTCAATCGTGCGGTCCGCCAAGGGAGTGTCTCGTGCTTGATGCCCACCGAGGGGAGTCCTTGGGCTCGTCCCGTCCCGTGGCGTAACGGAGAAATGGCGTCCGAAGTGGCCATGTTGGAGACGCTTGAGGCGATTGGGCTATTGGGTCGGGCGAGTGACTATGAAGCACGTCGCCTTCGCCACGCGGGGTGGGGCCTCGCCGAAGGCCCCTTTGAGGCTCCGAGGCCGCTCCTCTTAGATAATGCGGAGGCGACAGACACCCAACGTCTCTATTTGACGCGATTTTATGACGAAGAGCGGCGACTCGCGAAAGCCTTGATGGCGCACGCGCAAAGGACATTCACATTGACCGAAGCGCAGCGCGCGAACGTCGAGAGCGTGTGTACGGCCGCGGGCTGTGATGCTGATCAAGCGGCCGCCATCGTGCGAGCCTTGGAAAACGGGTTAGTGATTGTGAGTGGGGGACCGGGGACGGGGAAGACCCGTACCGTGGGCGTTCTCTTAAGCTTACTGGAGCGCTCGTTTCCGTCGGAAAAAGGCCCACTACGCTGTTATCTTGCCGCCCCGACGGGGAAAGCCACGGGACGATTACGTGAGTCGATGGACGCCCTCTTGTCGCCTAGTAACCCCATTCATACGCTCTTAGCCAACTTGGCCGATCCGAGTCGCATCACGATCGAAGAGCGAACGATTCACAAGTGGTTGGTGACTCCCACACAACGGGGTTTGCGTCCTGGGCCCGAGGCACCGCTTGACTGCGATGTGCTGGTCATTGATGAAGCGTCGATGATGGATAGTCACTTGGCGATGCGTCTTTTTGAGGCCGTCTCGCCCGAGACTCGGGTGGTGATTTTGGGGGACAAACATCAGCTCGCCGCGGTGGGGCCTGGCTCCGTGTTTGCGGATATTTCCGAGCCCGATGGCCCGCTGGCCGCCAATGTGCAGTGGTTACGCACGAGTCACCGCTTTAAAACCGGGGGACTCATTGATCAGGTGGCCCGTCTCATTAATCAGGACGACGCGACGCCAGAGGCCAGTGCGAAGGCCAATACCCGTGCACTGATTGCGCTCTTAGGTCGTTCGGGGGCACGTGACAGTGCGGGCTATGAAGCGTGGTGGCATGAAACCCCCGCCCTCGAAGCTCTCACCGATGAGACCGAACAACGCTTCTTTCGTCTCAATGGATTGACCCCCGCCGAAAAAGCGTGGATTGATCGGTACATCGAACGCTATTGGCAGGCATTACAACCCCTGTTGGATGCCACGACCGAAGCGGCGTGGCGGGCAGCGTACCAAGAACTGAAAAACGTCATTATGTCAACGCGTGCCTTGGCTGCTCAACGTAAGGGCGCACACAGCGTGATGGCCATTAATGACTATTTCACGAACGAACTGCTCGATCGCCTTGAAGCGGGGGGCTATTTTGCTTCCAACCGCACCTATGACACGATGGGGGTGAGTTCCACGGACGCCCTACGGTGGCAGGATTTCCCGGGACGCCTCATTATCGTGCGTAAAAATAGCGATCGACTCGGGGTCTATAACGGGGACGTGGCCGTGATTGTGCCCCGCTGGGCCCCAGACCCCGCCGATCGGGTGTGGGTCGCTGACTTTTTAGACGATCAACGGACGTTGCGTCCCGTGTTACTGCCCTCGCATGAAACGGCCTTTGCGATGACGATTCACCAGTCTCAGGGGTCGGACTTTATGGAAGTCGGGGTCTTTTTACCCTCAGCCGACCGGGCGATGCTCGCCTCACGTGAGTTGCTCTATACGGGGGTAACGCGCACCAAGCGCGTGGTGCACTTGTTTGGAACGGAAGCCATGTTAGCGTTGGCGATGAAACAAGCCATGATGCGTACGAGTGGACTCCGATCGCGCTTAAAAGAATGTGCCTAAAAACAGGGGCCTCGTGTGATCACGAGGCCCCTCTCACGTGAGCGGATTCGCTTAGGCGTGTTCGTTTTCGTGCGGGGCACGAATAATCAAAAGGGGCGCCTTACAGGTCGAGGCGATGCGGGTCGCAACGCTCCCAAGCACGGCGGCTTCGAAGTTGTCGTACCCGTGCGAGCCCAACACCAACACATCGAGCTCTTCACTGTCAGCAAATTCGGCCATTTCGGTACCCGCTTCGCCACACAGGCAACGCGTTTCGACCGGGACGCCCGCTTCATCAAAGAGGGCCTTGGCAGGATTCACGGCTTTCGCGAATTCACTCTTTTGGTACTCGTTGACTTCGGCTTGTGTCATGACCGAGAGGGCCACGCCAGCACGCGACGGCATGGCGATGGACTTAAAGTCAGGCACCACATTGGCGAGCACGAATTTTGCTTCGGGCCCAAAGAGTTCGCGGTGCGACAAGATAAATTTCGCCGCGAGCAAGCTGTATTCGGAGCCGTCCACCGCGAGACCAATGCGAATATGGTCATGGTCGGGCGGAATCACGTCGCGGATGACCAACATCGGAATGTCGACTTTGGCCAAAATACTGTTCGAGACGCTACCAAATAAGAAGCTGTTGAGCGCACCGCGGCCGTGGCTACCGACCACAATCAAGTCGGGTTCATAGGCATGAATAGCCTTCACAATCGTATCGACCGTGTCACCCACCCCATATGTGTAGTGCGGTTTGAGCGTAGAGCCTTCCAAGACGTGCTTGACTTTCTTAAACACGGCCTGTGCTTCGTGTTCATAGTACTGATGTAATTCTTCAGCGGTTTCGTGTGCATAAATGCGCCCCGGGACACGAGCAATTGAGAAAAAGACTTCGACTTCAGGATTTTCCCAAGGCAATTCAGACTGGATCTTTAAGTATTCAAGGGCTCGTAAGCTATTCTCCGAGCCGTCAACGGGGACAAAAATTTTCATCGTCAATCCTCAATAGTATCGGTCATCAATGTGTGTTATAAGGATACGTTTAGTGTTAACACACAGTGTCACTACAATGATACCGAAAATTCACACGGGTTTGAGGCCTGTGTGTAGCCATTGCGTACGTTTAGTATAACCAAAAACTATTGCAAAATATTGTTTAATAGAAACAAACCTATTCAATGGAACGTGGCTTCGTCGGGAATCGTCAGTCGCGGGACGCTGGTTAATAACGTACGGGTGTAGGGCGTGCGGGGGTGGTGGCGTAGCGTATACGGATCGCCCATTTCCACAATTTTCCCGGAGCGCATCACCCCAATCCGGTCGGCCATATAGTCCACCACGGCAAAGTTATGCGTAATAAAGAGGTACGCGAGCCCACGCGCCGCTTGTAGGCGCTTTAAGAGGTTAAGAATCTGGGCTTGTACGGACACATCCAAGGCGGAGGTGGGTTCGTCACAGACAATGAGTCGTGGTTCGGGGGCAAGGGCACGGGCAATCGCAATACGTTGACGTTGACCGCCCGAAAAGGCATGCGGTAATCGATCCCGCACGTCCTCCGTGAGGCCCACGTCGGTGAGTAGGGCACCGACGCGCGCTTTCTTTTCGGCCATCGTCCAGTCGGTACGCAGCGACATCCCTTCTAAGAGCGTGTCTTCAATCGTCATTCGTGGGTCAAGCGAGGCAAAGGGATCCTGAAAGATGATTTGAATACTCTGGCGTAAGCGCTTGAGATCCTTGGGGCGTGTTAAATCGAGAGGCTCGCCATCGAGACTCACCCGCCCCGAGATACGGGCCCCCCGTTCCAGAAGCCCGAGCGTTGCCAAGGCGGTCGTGGTTTTGCCACTCCCGGATTCCCCCACCAGGGCAAGGGTTTCGCCTTCAAACAGACTCAACGAGACGTTATCGACCACCCGTTTGGTCCCTGTACCCCAAAAACGCGATCCATAGTCGACCGTTAAGCCGTCCAGACGAAGAATCTCTTGGGTGGTTTTCGTGACCTCGGTGAGGACGTCGGTACGCTCCGTTTTCGTACTCCGTGTGCGCGTCTCAAAGACAAACGGACAGCGAACGGCATGCGCTGCACTGACCAGGGGTTCACTGGCAGGATCCGCTAATAAGTGGGGGGCTAAGACCAAGGGCGGCGCCTCCTCAAAGCAGCACGGTTGTGCCCGTTGGCAGCGTGCGGCAAAACGGCAACCCGATGGCGCCTGGGCGAGCGAAGGCACTACCCCTTCGATGGGGGTCAAGCGCTCGCGGGGATTTTCTCGCGGTAGCGCTCCGAAAAGGGCTTTGGCATACGGGTGAAGCGGACGACGAAAAAACTCGTCCACCGGCGCGATTTCCACGGTTTCTCCGGCGTAAAGCAGCGACAAACGATCGGCCGTGGCTTTAACCACCGCGAGGTCATGCGTGATCAATAAAATCGTCAAGCCATAGGTGGCCTGTAAGCGTTTTAAGAGGTCTAAGATCTGTCGTTGTAGGGTCACATCCAATGCCGTGGTGGGCTCATCGGCAATCACGAGGTCGGGTTTGGCCGCGAGCGCCATCGCAATCAGAATGCGTTGCTTTTGGCCACCGGAGAGTTCATGGGGAAACTTTTGGGCGGTTTTCTCAGGGTCGGGTAACCCCACCTGTGTGAGCCACTCGATGACCTCGGCCTCCACGGCACGTCGGGAAAGCGAGAGGTGGGTTTCTATGACTTCGGCAATTTGATCCCCCACGGTCATCACGGGATTGAGGGCCGTGCCCGGTTCTTGGAAAATCATACTGATGCGCTTGCCTCGCCATTCGCGCATGGCAGATTCGGGTAAGTCCGCGAGCGAGGTTCCTAAAAACCGAATGTCACCCGCTACGAGGCTGGCCCCTTGCGGTAAGAGACGCATAATGGCGCTGGCGGTGAGGCTTTTGCCGCACCCCGATTCTCCGACCAAGGCAAATGTTTCGCCCTGGTAAAGCGTAAAGTGCACGTCGTTTAAGGCTCGAATGGGTCCTTCGCTCGTCGGTAAGCTGAGCGCAATATGATCCACTTCGAGGAGAATAGGGCGATCAGAAGTTGCTGGGGTCATCACGTTGCTCCTAGGATTCCCGTGCGTTGGCCCGGGGGTCAAACGCGTCACGAACGCTCGAGGCAAGCACGTTGGCCGAGAGTACGAGCGTCAACATAAAGCAAAAGGCAGCGCCCAAATTCCACCAGACCATGGGCGAGCGACTCAATTCACTGCGGGCCGCATTAATCATGGTGCCAAAGGAGTTCATCGAGGGGTCTACCCCCACGCCCACATAACTTAACACCGCCTCATAGAGCACAATGCCCGAGAAGTCCAAGACGGCAACAATCAGTACGATATGGAGCACGTTCGGGAGAATGTGTCGCGCCATAATCGTGAGATTCGAGACGCCTGAGGCGCGAGCGGCCATCACATAATCGAGCGTGGAGAGTTTCAGGGTTTCCGCACGCAGTAAGCGGGCAAGACTGGCCCAACCCGTGAGCCCAATAATGAGCGAGAGCATAAAGAGTTTAATGTCGGCGCGCTCAAGCCCCGTTTGCCACAAATCGGGGTGTGAGTCCATAAAGCCCTGAATCATCAGCACCATGGCTGCAATCAATAAAACCCCTGGAATCGAGGAGAGCGTGGTATAGAGGTACTGGATCAGATCATCCACCCAGCCCTTGAAAAAGCCTGCGGCGATGCCAAGCGTCACTGCAAAGGGGAGCGTGGCGAGGGTAGCCAAGGTGCCAATTACGAGTGCGGTGCGAAGCGACTGGAGTGACGCGAGGAGTACATCGTTACCAACGGCGTCGGTCCCCAACGGATGGCGAGCGGGCCACGCCGCCAAGAGGGCACCAAACAGGAGCCCGAGCACGATGAGGGTTAGCCAACTGGAGCGTTGCGCGGGGCTCATGGCTTTAGCGCCACGGTTCATAGCGCGGGCCACGCCCCACGCGGGAGCCCCCAAGAGTAGAGCGCCCAGAAGGGCTCCCAGCGCCATCCGTAAGACGAGTTCCGTCGTGCTCCAAGCATAGGTCTGAGGCGCTTTTAAGGGTTGAAAGTCACGGATGCGTCCCGTCGGCGTGAGCGCCGTACTCTTATCAAACTCTTTGAGTGCGAAGGGGGTACTGTAGCTGCGTTCCGGGTGAGCCGCATCCAGTGTTTCGTTGACCCAGTGCGCTAAAAGCGAACGGGTTACGGGCGAATAAATCGGTGTTCCATCGGGCGCAGGGTCCAAGGCCGGGCGAAAATGCACCGAGTCGAGCGCGGCAATGCTGGTAAAAAAGAGCAATAACGTCGCTGCCACGGCCGCACTAGGGCGTGAAAATACCCGTCCCCAGGCACGACGAATCGTGGGGTGCGTGCGGACCCAAAGTCCGTAGGCGAGTAGCCCCAACAAGAGGAGCCCCATGACGATATCGGTGGAAAGACAAACCCACATCTTCTCGGTCTCCTTATTTTGAGAGGCGGATGCGGGGATCCACCACGGTGTAGACCACATCGGTGGCGAGTAGCCCCACGATATAGGCCAGCGTCCCTAGGAACACCATGGCGCGCACGATGGAAAAGTCTTGCGCGTTTAAGGCATCAATCGTGTAACTGCCTAAGCCCGGAATACCAAAGAAACTCTCCATGATGAGGCTACCCATAAAGAGCATCGGTAAGACGGCCACGGTGCTCGTGATAATCGGCAAGGAGGCGTTACGTAGGACGTGTTTGAATAAAATGCGGCTTTCACTTAATCCTTTGGCACGGGCAGTTTTTACATAGTCTTTATGGATTTCTTCTAAAAAGAGTGCCCGGTAAAGTAGGGTGTCACTGCCTAAGCGGGAAAACACCCCAATCGCGATCGGTAAAATCAAGAAGGGCCATGCGCTTGAGCCCGCATCCCAGCCACTGATGGGAACGAGCCGTAGGACTTTACTGAAGAGCCATTGGCCGGCAATGATATAAAAGAGCCCCGAGATACTCATCAAGACGACTGCTAACCCGATGGCCGCATTCTCTAATTTGGTTTGTCGATAGAGAACGACCAGAAGTGACCAAGCGACCATCACGATAACGCCTAAAAGAAATGTCGGCGCAGCAAGGAGCAGTGAGGGGACCATACGGGTTTTGATTTCATGCGTAATGTCGCGTCCCGTGTCCGAGAGTCCAAAGTCGAGTGTCAGTAAGGGGACACTGCGGGTAAAGAAAATCGTGTTGGTAAAGCGTTCGCTCCCCGATTGGGTCTCGTCATAAAAGAGCGGTTTATCGTACCCATGGGCGACTTTCCAGGCAGCAATGGCCTCGGCACTCACACGTTTACCCCCAATATTGAGTCGTGCCATATCGTCCGGGGTGTTCACGGCGAAAAAGAGTAAGAAGGTCAGTAAATTGACCCCTAAGAGAATCAGTACCCCATAGAGCACACGGCGAATCAAATAACGAATCATACGGAGGCTCCTTTCGTGGGATCATTCGCTCGTAAGGTCGTAGCGGAACGGCGACGAAGCACACGTTTGGCTCCCCAGACGACCCCCGCAAGGAGCGGAATGACGAGCAAAAGTGGCCAATAAAGAGGTGAATTCCACGCGTCAATCCGGTCGCGACGCATCGTAGGATCGACGCTAAAGTACTGGAGACTGTTGCGTACCATGCTGCTCGGTTTGGCGTTATGCACCCACGCGTGAAAGACGGCGACGTTTGAGGGGAAGATCCCAAAAAGTACCGGAGCGTCTTCTTGCACAATACGCGTCATCTCGTCGACCAACGCCTGCTTTTCGGGGCCATCCTCTAAATACTGTAAGCGTTTAAAGCGTTCATCAAAGGCAGAGGACTGATAGTTGGTTTCATTACTGCCGCCAAAATGGGCCCGACTTTGCGCGCCCGAGAGTAAAAAGAGGAAGTTCTCGGCATCGGGGTAGTCCGCATTCCAGCCGGCTAAAAAGATCTGCACACTGCCTTTACTCAATTTATCTTGGAAGCGATTAAAGTCGGTGGCGCGAATTTCCAATTGAATCCCCAGTTTGGCAAATTGGCGTTGGAACCATTCGAGCAAACTCTTGGAGCCCTGCGAGGCACTTTGGTAGTCAAAGTTGAGGACCAAAGGTTTGCCGGTTTTTTCATCAATCCCATTGGGATAACCGGCTTTTTGCATGAGAGCACGCGCTTCCTCGAGTGAGCGGCGCACGGGGAGCCCGTCGCTACCCCGTTTAAAGACGACCGGGTTAAAGGCAGTGGGACCATCGTCACGCCACCCAAAGAGTCCGGGTGGGACAATCCCATGCGCCACCATGCCTAAATCTTTTTCAAAAATGGCAATGTACTCTTCCCAATCGACCGCAATCGAAATCGCTTGGCGAAGTGCTCGGGCACGTTCTTGACTCTGGGCATCCCCGGTGCCTCCCAACACCGGATCGAGCCAATTAAAGCCAATGTAGGTAATGGCAGGCTCGACAGATTTGGGAAGTTGTAGCGCCTTTTCTTTGTAGAGTTTGGCTTTTTCGGGGCTATCGACCATGGCGACCGAAAAGCCGCCCCCCATGTCGACACGGTCAATCAAGGGACTGTCGTAGTAGCCTTGTAGGAATTTACTTTGTAAGGGGACGCCTTCTTTTTCGATATCAAAGACGATGCGATCCACTTGAGGAAGCGGGCGACCACAGGCGGCTAAGTAGCCCAGCGCTTGATCGGTGGCTTCGCCTTCACACGGATAGGTTTCGTGGCGAAAAAGCGGATTTTTCACCATGACGTGTTCGCGGTTTTCTAAAAAGGCCTGCATCATAAAGGCCCCCGTACCGACGGGCCACGTATTAAAGCTGACGTTGTGCGCGATAAGACCGGGTTGGGCGTAAAAACGGTCCGCTTCGATGGGCACGGGCGCCAGAAAGTTCATCGTGAGCCAGTAGTTAAACTGCGGGTATTTTCCTTTGACATGAAACCGCACCGTGTACCGGTCGATCGCTTCGACGCCCGTAAAGGGGACTTGCATCAGGTCAAAAAAGGGCTTCGATGTGCCACTTGCCTTTTCGCTAGCATCCCGCTCACGCAGGGCTTTTGCATAGTCGGCTAACCCAATGATGTGCTCGGCTAAGGTGGGTAAGACGGGCGAGGCAACGCGTGGGGACGCTAAACGGCGTACCCCATAGACGTAGTCCTCTGCCGTCAACTCGCGGGAGGCTTTTTCGGGAAAGTCCTCGGGCGAATACTTATCGCGAAGTGCCTCATCACTGAGCGCCCAGTAGCGTCCTTGCCCGTTGGTGTCCATGACAAACGCAGGATGTGGCGCATAGTAAATCCCGGGTTTAATTTTGATGTCGTAGCGCGATTCCGCAATCTGTTCAGGCGGGGCGTCGGCGGGAAGGGCGTTCCCGTTTTTATCCCAATAGGTGGGCGTCACGACCTGTTCGGCCGTACGAGGAATCACTTGGTAGGGACGTTTTAAGTAGTGATACTGGTAGAGCGGTTCATAAATGGCGAGCACATACGTGGCTTCGTCCGACACATACGAGCGCTGAGGGTCCAAGGTTTTGGGACTGCGCGCAAAAAAAGCGGAAAAGAGCGTATTGTGCTCATACTCCTCAAGCGCATGAGGCGCGTTGATCACGCGAGCCTCAACGCCTCGAGCTAGCCCCAGCACGATTAGCGAAGTGAGCCCAAGGACGGTCAGAGCTCTTGGACTTAATAAGTGTGGCAGTGCAGCAAAAGCGCTCAAAGCAGTCTCTCCCAAAAGTGCGGAGCACGTCCAGCCGTATACGAATAGAGAAATTATACCGAAGGCGCTTTCATTGCTTGGTTCAGCCGGCCCTATTGCGTTGTTTTGGGGGGGCGCGGATGCCTGCGTCGCTCGCCCTATGGTGGTAGTCTTCGTTATGGTGCGAACGGCCTGTTGAGACGCGCACGGCCCGTAGAGGTGGGCCCGACACGTCGGAAGCGGTATCGCTAGGCCCTGACGATAGACCTATTCAAACGCGCTGTGATGGGAGTACTTTGACGAGCAAGACGGGGGAGGAATAGAAAAAAACAATGGCGAGGTGGCTAGCTACCATCCATTCGATATAGATCAAAGATCTGAGGGGGTCTTTACCAAAATAATGGTTTACCCTTACTCCATAGTGGTTATAGAATGTGACGTACTGAAATACATTCTTATTCTTTCAGTGAGTCCCATATGGGAGAGATCGAGGCATTCCTTTAGGGAGGTCTGTGATGAGCGAGTCGGTGCTCTGGCACCCGTTTGGCTCGTCTACGATACTCGACTCAGGGGACAATCTCAACATTTTTTTCTCAGTACTGGAGACACAGATGAAAAAAATTCTCGTCGCTGCTGCGTTGACAGCCGCTTTTGGTACAGCCTTTGCCGCTGAAGACATCAATGTGGACGTTGCCGTGATTGGTGCCGGTGGGGCTGGTTTGTCGGCTGCTGTGGAAGCCACGAACCTCGGCGCTAAGGTCGTTGTGGTCGAAAAAATGGCTTTCCCGGGTGGTAACACGATCCGTGCCGCTGGTGGTTTGAATGCTCCGTCGACGACGTTGCAGCAGGCCAAAGGAATTTTTGATTCGCCCGAAATCGCTTTCTATGATGCGATGAAGGGTGGTCATTGGAAGAATAACCCTGAACTCGTTCGCACCTTGGTGACGAAGGCCGCGGAAAGCGTGGAATGGTTGCTCGCCTTGGGCGGTGACTTCCGTGACGTCGGTTTGATGGCTGGTGCTTCCCAGCCCCGTACGCATCGTCCCACGGGCGGTGCCTTGGTCGGTCCGGAAGTGATCAAGACCCTCTACAATGCTGCCAAGGCTCGTAGCATTGACGTTCGCACCAACACCACCGCTACCGAAATCTTGCGCGACAAGGATGGCCGTGTGGTCGGCTTGAAAGTGAGCAGCAAGAAAGACGGTGACTACACGATTCACGCCAAGGCGGTGGTGGACGCTGCCGGTGGTTTTGCTGCCAACAATGCGATGGTCTCCGAATACCAGCCCAAGTTGAAGGGCTTTGCCACGACGAACCACCCGGGTGCGATGGGCGAAGGGATTTCCTTAGCCACGAAGATCGGCGCGGATACGGTTGACATGGCTGAAATTCAGGCTCACCCGACCGTGGTGCCGAAGGTGGGCGAATTGATCACCGAAGCCGTTCGTGGTAATGGCGCGGTGTTGATCAACAAGGAAGGCAAGCGCTTCTTCAACGAATTGGATACGCGTGACGCGGTTTCCGCTGCGATCTTGAAGCAGAAGGATAACGTGGCTTACCTCTTCTTTGACTCCGACATGCAGAAGTCCTTGAAGGCCACGGAAGGCTACATCAAGGAACCCTACACCTTGACGGGTGCTACGTTGGACGAAATCGCTGGCAAGATGGGCGTCGACGCCGCCACGTTGAAGGCCACGATGGAAGCCTACAAGAAGGGTAAGGCTGCGAAGAAGGACGCCTTTGGTCGTGCTGACATGCCGCGTGACCTCGACAAGGGTCCGTTCTATGCGATTCTTGTTACCCCGGCGGTTCACCACACGATGGGTGGCTTGAAGATCGACACGAAGACCCAGGTCTACGGCAAGGATGGCAAGGTCATCCCAGGTCTCTTCGCTGCGGGTGAAGTCACCGGTGGTGTGCACGGTGGTAACCGCTTGGGTGGTAACGCTCAGGCTGATATCGTGACGTTTGGCCGTATCGCGGGTCAGCAGTCCTACATCTTCGCTAAGCAGGCGAAGTAATTTGGTCCGTTGATTGACCGATCGATGCCCGATGCGTTCGGGCATCGATTCGAAAACCCTCCTAACGAAAACCTCGGAACCATTGGCTCCGAGGTTTTTGCATTCAGAAGGCGCACTTCACCCAAAGGATACTCATCACAACGTAGCGGATAGCTTACTCAACGCTACTTGTCACCAAAAACCCCTCCGTTGAGTGAAGTGCGAAAGGGAGTCGATTACCCTTTGAGGAAGTGCTTCACAATGGCTACCTCCATTGTGGTGCCGGTAATGAGCGCCTCGTCTTTGGGTAGGAATTGGGGGTGATGGTTTTCATAAGGGCTTTCCCCACCGAGCACATTAAAGTACATGCACGAGGGAACGACTTCGCTAAATTCGGAGAAGTCTTCGCTACCACTCATGGCTGTGGTGGTAAGGACGTTTTCCGCACCGAGCGTGGCTTCGGCCAAGGCTTTAATTTCATTCACGAGCGCCAAATCCTGTACCACCGATTTCGCGCCAGGCTGCCATGTGAGCGTGGCCTCGGCATGGTGATTTTTGGCGATCCCATAAACGAGCTCTTCGACGCGTGCCATTAGTAAGGAGCGGTCGTCTGGATTTTTGGCACGGATATCCACTTCAAGCTCGGCCGTTTGGGGGATCACGTTGGAGACCGTGCCTCCGACAAACACATTGGGCGAGACCGCTGCAAAGTGCGACGGATCAATGTTGCGTGACACAATCGTGTGGAGGGCGAGGATGATTTCCGCCCCCACGAGAATCGGGTCAACCCCATGGTGGGGACGTGAGCTGTGCGAGCCTTTCCCGTGAATCGTGATGTGACAGTTATCGCATGAACTCGTGACGACCTCATCGGTGAGGATTTTCACTTTGCCCACCGGTCCATTCATAATGTGTAAACCAATGCAGTGATCGACGCCGTCGAGTACCCCCGCTTTCACTAGGTCGATCGCTCCCCCTGGGGGCAACTCTTCGGCATGCTGAAAGAGGAATTTGACCGTACCGTGAAGGGTATGGCGTTCGGGTGCGAGCGCGGCAATCGCCGCCATTAACATCGCGGCGTGGGTATCGTGCCCACACATATGACCTACGCCTGGGTTTTGTGAGCAAAAGGGCACGTCGTTGGCTTCTTGCACGGGCAGGGCATCGATGTCGGCGCGTAGCGCAATGGTCTTACCTGGGCCCGCGGTTCCGACCAAGGTGGCCACCACACTCGTGGGTGTGGGCTGGGTGAGGGTGATTCCCTCAATGCCGCTTAATTCCTTGAGGATGTATTGCGCAGTGTTATGTTCCTGAAACCCCAACTCGGGGTGCGCATGGATATGGTGGCGCCATTGAATCAATTGGGCTTCATTAATCTGAGTCATAGAACCTCCCGTAGCGAAGCGAGCGTAGTGCGCTCGGTCGATGTATCAAACGTATTGGTACATCTTAGCGAGTGAGTGAAGGCTTGGGAGAGAGATCAGTCTGGGGAAAATAGGACTATTTGCGTGTTAACTGCGAGTGATCACGTCGCCTACACACTACCCGATAATCGCCGATAAATGTCGACCAATGACGGTCAATTTTCGACGCACGGTGACGAGAGAAAGCCAAACACCCTAGCGTCCGGTCGGATCACTAGGGTGTTTGTTCAAGAGAGCGTGTCAGGGCCGCTGAGTTACTTCAGGGGCAGTTCCTGTTCTTGCATGGCTTCGAAGGCCTTCTGAGCTTCTTGAGCGCTCTTCGCCTTACCCCACACATCGCCCCAGTCGCCCGATAAGGCGCCCTTGGCGTAGTCCGTGGCACGGTTTTCGAAGAAGTTGGTGTGTGTCACGCCCAACATCGCGTCCACCCACGGAAGCGGGTTTTTCTTCGAACCGAAAATGGCCTTCATGCCGAGACCCGTTAAACGACGGTCCGCAATGTAGCGGATGTAGTCACGCACTTCACCGCGAGTCAAGCGCTTCATTTCCGAGACCCCGAATGCGAGGTCAATGAACTTGTCTTCCAAGTCAACCATCACTTCAGCGATCGTGTAAATGCGGGACTTCAACTCGTCGGTCCAGAGTTCGGGACGCTCTTTGATGTACTCACGGAAGAGTTTCGTCATCGATTCCGTATGGAGCGTTTCGTCGGCGATGGACCACGAAATGATCTGTCCCATGCCCTTCATCGTGCCGTTGCGAGTGAAGTTTAAGAGCATCACGAACGAACTGAAAAGCTGCATCCCTTCGGTAAAGGCCGAGAAGGCAGCAATTTGCGCGGCGAGTTCATTGTCTTGCTCACTCACTTCGTTAAAGAAGTTGTGCTTGGCGGCCATGGCTTCGTACTGAAGGAACTCGTTATAAATCGATTCCGGCAGGCCGAGGGTTTCGATCAAGTGCGAGTAGGCGGCAATGTGCACGGCTTCACGACCCGCAAAGCTCGAGAGCATCATGCGCACTTCGGGGTGATGAAAGCGCGGGAGGTAATTATTCACGTACGCGCCCGACACGTCAATGTCACCCTGCGTAAAAAAGCGCAAGATCTTCGTCAAGAAATCCTTTTCGGATTCGGTTAACTTCGTGTTGTAGTCTTTGACGTCTTCGAGCATCGGCACTTCCGTCCAGAGCCAATGCATCTGTTCGCTTTCCATAAAGGCTTCGTAGGCCCAGGGGTAGCTAAAGGGTTTGTAGTAATTACGCGCACCCAAAAGCCCCAAGTCATCTTTGTTGTCAGCCATTTTCTATCCTCGATTAACCTTCGCACGCTAAGCAGGTCGTATCATCGGCCACGCTCGTCATGTCAATTTCGTCTTCAATACGTTTGCGCTGTGCCTGCACCCCGACACGGTCGGCCTTACGCAGTTTGTCGGAACGGTTGTAGTAGAGGCTCTTTAAGCCACGTTTCCACGCCATGAAGTGGCAGGCATGCAAGTAGCCAATCGACACATCGGGCGAGAAGAACATGTTGACACTCTGGCCTTGGTCGATAAACTGCTGACGATCGGCAGCCATTTCCACAATCCAGCGCTGATCGATTTCGATCGCGGTCTTATAGACATTGCGAATCAACTCCGGAATGTCTTCACGGTGCTGAATGGAGCCATCGTGCGCAATGATATCGGCCCAGAATTCTTCATTATCGAGCCCTAAACGAGCGACTTCGGCCTTCAAGAAACGGTTCTTCATGATGTAGGCACCCGAGATCGTGTCCTGGCGGTAGATGTTGGCACGGTAGGGTTCAATCGAGGGACTCGTCCCGCCCATGATCAACGACGAGGAGGCGTTCGGGGCCACGGACATCCAGTGCGAGAAGCGACGACGCACACCCGACTGAGCGGCATCCGGGCAAGCGCCACGGCGTTCGCACAAGTGCTGGTCAGCTTCTTCACAGGCCTGACGAATGTGGCGGAAGATCGCCATGTTGGTTACCTTGGCCATCACGCTTTCAAACGGAATACGATTCTTCTGTAAGTAGGCATGGAACCCTAAGGCGCCTAAGCCCACGCTACGTTCACGCATGGCCGAATAACGGGCGCGCGAGATCGTATCGGGTGCGTGATCAATGAAGTACTGCAGAACGTTGTCTAAGAATTCCAACACGTCTTCAATGAACTGCGGCACGTGACGCCACTGATCGTAGTATTCCAAATTCAAGCTCGACAAACAGCACACGGCCGTACGTTCGGGCGAGGTGGGTAAGAAGATTTCGGTACAGAGGTTCGAGCCGTTAATCTTGAGCCCTTTGTCTTTGAGCCACGAGGGAAGCGCACGGTTAGCCGTATCGGTAAAGACCAAGAACGGTTCGCCCGTGTGCATGCGCATTTCCAAAATACGCTGCCACAAGTCGCGCGCACTCACCACGGCCACGACTTCACCCGTCGAGGGGTGCTTTAATTCCCACGAGTCATCGGCGTTCGCGTCACGCATCGACTGTTCAATCTTCTGCATGAACGCATCCGAGATGTTCACCCCATGGTGCAAATTGAGCGCCTTCATGTTCTGGTCGCCCGTGGGCTTACGCATTTCAATGAAGGGGATGATATCGGGGTGGTCAATCGACAAGAACGCGGCATAGGAACCACGGCGGGTCGAGCCCTGACGGTAAGCCAAACAGGCCGCGTCATAGACCTTCAAGTGAGGCATCACACCCACACTCTTTTCGTCCGCGGAACGGATGCCCACGTGAATGCCAACCCCACCCCCTAACATCGAGAGCCAGTTCACTTCGCTCAACGTGTCGACAAGCCCTTCGGCGCTATCTTCCATGTAGGACAAGAAGCAGGAAACAGGGAGGCCTTTTTTGGTGCGACCAAAGGCAAGAATCGGGGTCGCAAAACTCAACCAATGCTGGCTCGCGTAGTCGTAAATACGTTGCGCATGCTCAGGGTTGGAAGCAAACGCTTCGGCTACAAATTTCAAACGTTCTTGAGGGCTCTTTTCGTCAGCGCGCATGTAGCTTTCGCGTAAGCGCATCAGTCCAAGCTCATCAAATAGCTTGTCACGACTCAGATCAATTTGCACAGACATCAGCAGTTCCTAAAATCGGGGAAAATTAAACCCCCACCAGATAAGCCACCGATGAAAATGCAATGACTGTATGTAGGGGTATTGGTATAAAGTCAACACAACAGCTTGTGTTTTTACTGTCGTAGGGTATGCACAATACTACCTGTTCTCGTCCGTTTTTGCCAACAAAACTCTTGAATTTGAGAGCCTCTGAAACGGGCTGCGTGGTGTGGATATTCGGTAAAACTTCGAGAAATCAATGACTTGCGTGGGCTTTACGTTTGCGCAGTTTTTTGACCTAAGTCGCATGGCGTAGCTTAGATCCTAAAAAGATCAAAAAGTAGTGAAATGTAACGAGCCCGAGGGAATACCTTACTAATTTAGTCGGGATTATGCTACACTCTATCATCATCGTTTTTTTGAGGACGGGAAGGGGTCTAAAAGGCTTTCGACCGACGCTTAGGTCGTGTTATAGTGGCCTTCAGTAAGACCGTTTTCTGGGTGTGCGCCAGCCTTTGGATAGCGCGAATCAGAATCCGTGCGAGCCCTTTTCCACCGTCCTTCTATGGAGATACATCATGGCAATTAAAGTCATTACGGATGCCACGTTAGACAATGAAGTTTTAAAGAGCACGAAGCCATTTATTTTGGCGGTGGGAGCAACCTGGTGTCCCGATTGCCGTCGTGCTGCGCCCTTCTTCCAGCAGTTCTCGGAAACGTTTGCTGAACAGGCAACGTTTGGTGCGGCCGACAGCGAACAGAATCCCGACATTGTGGAAATGTTCCATGTGGTGAACATCCCGACCATGGTCGTCGTCAAAGAAGGTAAAGAGGTCGATCGCATTGTCGAAGT